>JAVVGH010000007.1:0-16180 GCA_032249215.1 Pyrobaculum sp. | reverse complement strand
CTGGAGGAGGGCTACGACGTGTTCAGGGGAATAAAGGGGACCCAGGTGACGCCTTAGAGCTCGTTTATTGGCTTTTCGTATTCCTCCCTCTTCTGGAGGTCTCTGATCTTCACTACGCCGCGCTCCAGCTCTTTCTTGCCGATTATGATTAGGTACCGCGTGCCTATCTTCAAGATGTATTCAAAGGCCTCTTTTAGGCTTTTCTCGCCCAGCTCCACAGCCACGCTGAAGCCTGCGCTCCTCAGCTTCTTCGCAACTGCCACGGCCTGCGGGTACGCCTCATCGTCGAAGATGTAGATGTAGTAGTCCAGCGGCTTCTCCACGTTGTGGAGCCCCACGGCCTCCATAAGCCTCTCAACGCCAATGGCGAACCCCAGCGCCGGCGTCTTTACGCCGCTGTAGAGCTCCAACAAGTCGTCGTATCTGCCGCCTCCCCCGACCGCCAGCTTGTACTCCCCGGCGAACGCCTCGAATACAATCCCGGTGTAGTAGTCGAGCCCCCTCACGATGGACATGTCGAATCTAAACCCCCCAAGCCCCGTCGATGCGTCTAGGTACTTCACCAGCTTGGCGTAGTGGGCGCCGAGGCTCTGGTCCAGCCGCGTCAGGTGGTCCGCGGCTTCTTGCAACGGCATTTCGCTGGTCATGTCGTATATCTTCTCCGCCTTATCCCGCGGGACGCCGCCGCTGGTCATCACGGCCACCACCTCCTCCCGCGGGAGCTTGAGCTTTTTATCTAAGGCGCGGTAAATTACATCTCGGTAGGCGGAGAGCCCCAGGGCTTCCAGCATCTTGTCCACGGCCCTCCGGTCGTTTATCTTAACCACGTAATCCGCGGCGCCGGCCGCCGACAGGGACTCAGCCAACACATGCAGAACCTCCGCCTCTGCCCTCGGGCTGGCCGACCCCACAAGCTCTATGCCGAATTGGTAAAACTCCCTGTAGCGCCCATGTTGCGGCTCGTCGTATCTAAACACCTTGGTGAAGTAGTACCACCTAACGGGCCTCGGCATGTCTAGGCTGTAGGAGAGCGCCCTGGCGACGGGGACCGTCATGTCGAACCTCAGCCCCAGATCCCTGCCCGCCTTGTCCTTGAAGTAGTAGATCTCGTTGATAACCTCCTGCCCCGCCTTCTTGGCCAGCACCTCGAAATGCTCGACAACTGGCGTCTCCACCCTCCTGTATCCAAAGGACTCGGCAACCCTAGACAGAACATCCTCCATATGTTTCAACGCGTAGAACTGCGGCGGGAGCCAATCCCGCATGCCGCGCGGAGGCCTCCTAAGGTGGTCGGGTAGCCCACTCATAAGGCGGTTCTCTCCACCACCTCCTGTGTGACGGAAACCCCCCGTTGTTTGATAGCCGTTAGAAGCCTGGGGAAGAGCCTGTTGGACATGCCGACGTATTCCGGGGGCGTGACGCCCGGCTCCAGGTCCTTGATAACATACTGCATGCCCACTGCCACGTTACCCGTCGCTATCTGCATAGCCGTCCAGCCGCCGTGTGGCCTCACGAGCACCTCGTAGACCACCCTCTTTTCCCCCCTGACGCCTACCACCTTCATATATACCAGGTCCGGCACGTCGAATTTAAGCCGTGAGAGGAGTCTCGCCGTCACCGCCCGGGGCGGCGGCTCCCCCTCCTCCGACATGAGGCCTAGGTCTCTGAGGAGGCGGATCTTCTCCACGTGGCCTGGCCACCTAAGCGTTTTTTCGTACATGGTGGTGACCTTGCCGGCCAGCGTCTTAAGGAGGGTTCTGAGGCCGTCTGTGTAGAACGCCTCCAGCGTGCCTACGGGCGAATTGACTTGCTCCACATCGCTGAGGGGGTCGACCACAACGGTCTCCCCGCCTCTGATAAGCCTGGCGGGTCTGGTGTACTCCTCGATCAGATCCAGCGGGCTCCATGTGATGGAGTAGCCCAGCGGACCCACCGGCCTCTCTGGTATGCCCCCCACGTATATGCCGAGCTCGTCAACGTGTCCCAAGTCGGCCACGAGCCTCCCCGCCAGCACGTTGCTGAGGCCCGGCGCCACGCCTGCGTCAGGCACGTACCTAGCCCCCGTCTTCACCGCAATCTCCTGCAACGTGAAGGGGTCCTCCGCGTAGAACGATACGTCGATTGTGTCCAGCCCCGCCTCAAGCACACGCCTAGACGCCTTGTACGCCACGTTGCCCGGGAGGGCGTTCACCACGAGGTCGTAGCCGCCTAGGGGAACCTCCAAGGCGTCTTGCTGAACGGCGGCGGGACAGCCCCTGGCCCTATCCACCGCCACCACCTCATGTCTAGCTGAGAGGACCTCGTGGAGGTACCTGCCTATGTGCCCGCATCCCAGCAGAAGTATCCTCACAACTTTCTTGATTTACGGTATTTTTATCTATGAACACCGTGAGCTCCGAGGTTACGTAATTAGCGACATACCCCGCCGCCACCCCAACCACATACGCCGCATATATCCAAACGCCGAGTAGGTGGAGGATCAGCGTTGTCGCGTAGTTCACCCCGTTGCCCACCGCGGTGGCTACGTGGTACTTGGCCCAACCGGCGAGAAGCGGCGTACGCCGATTTGCGAAGGTCCACCGCCGGTTGAGAAGGTAGTTAGAGGTGAGGCTCGTCTCTATGGCGAGGGCGACAGACACAGGCTTTGGAAGGAAGGAGGTGAGGTGTATCACGGCGAAGGCGACGCCGATTCCCGAGGCGCCCACCGCGGCGAACTTGAGGGGACGCCACCTGGCGAGGGCTAAGACTTGCCTGAGGTAGTCCGCTATGTGGCGGGTGCCCAGCTTGGAGCGGCCCCGCGTCCTGAGACCGAAGAGGTATGGCACCTCCACGACGCACCGCGGCTTGCACTGGACGAGGACGTCTAGGAGGATTTTATACAGCCCCGTGGGCTTCACGTTGGCTACGCACTCTCTTCGGTACGCGAAGAAGCCGGAGACGGCGTCTCTCACGGCCCTCGCCTCGGGGAGGAGGATCCTCGCCAGGAGGACGGCACCGCGGGACACGAGCCGCCTATGCCAGGGCCATCCCTCAACCCCGCCGCCCTTCACGTACCTCGACGCAACGGCGAGGCAACCCCTCCCCGCCGCCTCGGCGAGCTTCGGCACAAGCTCCGGCGGATGTTGCAAGTCGGCGTCCATCACCACCACCACGTCTCCCCCCGCCGCCCGGGCCCCCTCCACCACCGCGCTTGAAAGCCCCCGGCGGCCCTCCCTCACGAGAACCCTCACGGGGTATCTGCCGGAAAGCCTCCTGGCCACCTCCGCGGTCCCGTCCGGGCTCCCGTCGTCAACCACGACCACCTCGTAACTCCTCCCCGCCAAGGCCCGATCCAGACGCTCCAGTAGCTCCGGCAGGTTCTCAGCCTCGTTATACGTCGGGACCACTACGGAGATCATGTGCGCCGACGCCGCAGTCTTTTCATCTTGCCGCGATACACACAATTTTAAATATCTCTATAACCGCAAAATATTAAAACGCCGTATTCCATTTATGTGTGGATCTAAAGCGGGTTTTTGCAGAAAAAGTGGCCTTCGTGTACGGGCCCAGCGGCGCCGGGAAGACTGTGCTTATTTCAAAGGTTGCGTTCGACTTCGCCAAGGAGGGCAGAAGAGTGCTGTGGGTAACCTTCAACGAAGGGAGAGACACCCTTCACGAGACTTGGAGAAGCTTCGGCTGGAAGGCCGAGGAAATAGCTGTTTACGACTACCCCTTCGTGCCGCAGTATAGAGAAACGTTGTTTAACCAGGTGGTGGACCTCGCCTACAAGGAGAGAGCCGAGGTCTTCGTCATAGACGGGGTGGAGGCGATAGTTTTCGACCGCGCCTCGGCAGATGCCTTGACCAAGATCGGCCTCTTCAGCATCATAGGCATAGAGGCGAAGTACAACCCGCTTGGCGACATCTCCGACGTGATCATAAAGATGGAGGCTAGATATACAAACTACGCCGCCATTAGGCGTGTTAAGATACAGAAGGCGCGGGGCTTGGAGGTGCCGAAGCCCATCTACTACCTTGCAATACTCCCCACAGGCCCCGTCTTGCTAAGCGACGAACACGTGCCCTCTGCGGAGCAGAGACACGTGCCGCCGCCGGGCCTCCTGGCGCACCTCGTCAAGGAGGTGCCTCTAGGCTCACAAATAGCCTTATACGGCCCTTACCAACGGCTCTCAGCTGCAGTGGTGGACTCGCCTAACTCCATCGCGTATATCCACAAACATTACCAATTGGGATTCTTTAAGAGCGCGAAGCCGCGGCTGGTCTCTCCGTTTGAACACCGACGCCTAGAGCACTACGCCCAGAGGATACTTTCCCAGTACGTAATTACACTCGACGCAGAACATGTGCCGAAATGGTTTAGATCTTTCAGAGACCAGAGGGCAGTTTGGGTAGACATCTACACAACGCCGCCAGACGTCGCAGGCTACGACTACGTGTTCTACGTAGACAAGGAGAAGATAAGAATAGAGCACTCGCCAGAGCCCCCGCCGCAGATTGAATTACCTCTCAAGTAGTTTCAGCACCTCTCTTGGCTGAAGCTCCGCCTCGATGGGCGCCCTCCCTATAAGTTTCAGAAGCTCCTCTTCATAGGCTGGCTTCTCCTCGGATTTATAAAACACTCCTATGGGTATCTTCCCGTAGGGGTCTAGGGTGGGCCACTCCAGCGCCTTTCTGTAGGCCTGGAAGTAGTCGGAGGAGTCGTGGCCAGACTCCTCAAGCTTATAGACGCGTGCCCTAAACCAGTCGTAGGTGTTGACGCGGTTGAAGGTGACGCATGGGCTTAAAACGTCCACCAAGGCGAAGCCTCTGTGCGTCAGCGCGGATTTCATGAGTTGCGTGAGGTGTGGGACATCTCCGCTGAATCCCCTGGCCACGTAGGTGGCGCCGGCCGCCAAGGCGAGCGCGAGCGGGTTGACGGGCTCGTCCACGGAGCCGAAGGGCGTCGTCTTCGTCTTCGTCCCCCTGAGCGTGGTGGGCGACATCTGCCCCGTTGTGAGGCCGTATACCTGGTTGTTAGATACTACATATGTGATGCCAACGTTTCGCCTCGCCGCGTGGATCATGTGGTTTAGGCCTATGCCGTAGCCATCGCCGTCGCCGCCAACCACGACCACCTTCAGCCTCGGATTCGCAATTTTCACCCCCGTGGCTATGGCCACCGCCCGGCCGTGTATGCCGTGGATGCCGTAGGTCTTCATGAAGTGGGGTAGTTGCGAGCTACAGCCGATGCCGGACACCACCACCACCTCCTCGTTGGGCACCGCAAGTTCCGCCAAGGCTCTGCGGAGGGCCTCCAATATGCCGTAGTCGCCGCAACCAGGGCACCAAATCGGCGGCCTATTGACGGCGTAGTCCAGCGGCTTCCTGACCTCGACCTTCATAGCCACTCCCCGAGCTCGTCTATGCTAAACGGCTCGCCCCACCACTTCAACACCCTCCTGTCTATCCTCACGCCCTTAGACGCCAGGTAGTTGGCGAACTGGCCTGAGTAGTTGAGCTCCACGGCCACCACCTCCTTGGCGGAGTTCAGCCTCTCCACCCAGGAATCCAGCGGCAGGGGGTAGAGGTCTCTGAAGAGGGCGAGGCCGATCTTCCTCTCCGCGGCGTAGTCGAGAAGGGGCATGGCTGTGGAGCCCCAGGCCACCACGTACCTCTCCCCGTCTCCCATCAGATCGGGAGGCTCCAGCTCCTCCAACACCTTGGCCAACTTCTTCATACGCTTGGCATGCATAGCCTTCCTAACCTCCGGCATGTGGCGGTCTGTTATTACGTCTCCCCTCTCGTCGTGTTCGTCGCTGGTGGCTATATGCATGCCCCCGGGCGTGCCTGGGACGGCTCTAGGAGACACGCCGCTGTCTGTTATCTTATACCTCTTGTACTCCTCCCACACCAGCGGGCCCGCGGCGAGTTCGCCCCTCTCGATCTTGAAGCGGGTGGGGTCGAACTCCACCGTGGAGAGCGACTCCGTGAAGTAGAGGTCAACAAGCACAATGACGGGCGTCTGGTACTTCTCGGCGATGTTGAAGGCCTTAGCCGCGGCGTATAGACCCTCCTCAATCCAGCGCGGCGCTATGACCGCGTGTGGGTACTCGCCGTGGGCGGGGGAAAGGGCCATGCTGAGGTCGGACTGCTCAGTCTCTGTGGGCACGCCCGTGCTGGGGCCGCCTCTCTGCGCCAGAAACACCACGACCGGCGTCTCTATCATGGCCGCCAGCCCAAACGCCTCGTGCATCAAGTCGAAGCCTCCGCCCGAGGTGCCGGTGGCGGCCCTGACTCCGGCGTAGGCCGCCCCTATGGCCATGTTTATCGCCGCTATTTCGTCCTCAGGCTGTACCACGGCCACGCCGAACCTCGGGCCCCACTCCGCCAGCCAGTGGAGGATGGGGCTTGCCGGCGTCATTGGGTAGGCCGCGTAGAACTTCATACCGGCCATGACCGAGCCCAAGGCGAGGGCCTCGGCGCCAGACATCAGAAGCTTGGATTCGCCTATCTTCTTAACCTCGACCGCCGGCGCATATCTGCCGCTGGCGTATTTATACGCCTCTTCCAAAACCGCTATGTTGGCCTCTGCGATCTTCTCGCCTCTCTCTCCAAACTCACTCTTAATCTGCTCCGCTATATATTTCGTGTCGAGACCTATAAGCGCCGCGAGGCCGCCGAGCGCCGCCACGTTCCTCATAATTCTATTTCCATGTCTCGTGGCTATTTCCGTAAGCGGTATCTCCTTCTCAGAAATCACGTACCTAGCCCCCGACCTGTACGCAGAGAGAGCCGCGTCGTTAAGCGCAATCAACACGTCGAAGTTTTTCCACCTGCCGTGGCTGTATATACGCCTGTCAGACACCCTTATCTGATAAAACATAGTGGGGTTGCCCTTTATGATGGAGCCGTACTGCCTGTAGGCGAAGACGTGGTAGCCGAGTCTCGCAAACACGGCGGCCAGCGTCCTGCCTGTTGTTTCTATGCCCTCTCCCTGCGCCCCGGAGATCCTAATAGTCAAGTCCATGACGATGGTTCGATTTCTAGTTAAAAACCTAAATTATAGATAATGCAGATGGCGGGTGAACTGTTTATAAACTTTTCCCAACGACGCAGTTCCCGCAGTGAACTTTGGTTCCTCACGTGAAAAACGTCGTGAACCTTCCTCATCCCTTAAAAACGGCGAGGAACGTAGTCCCATGGAAATCGTGGTAATAGGCAGGGGGCCCCGCCCAGGCCTTTACTACGTCGCCACGGCCCCCCCACGTTGCGGCCAGATCACGGTAAAACTCATGGAGCTACCCACAAACGCGGAGCCGCCCTTCAAGGCCGACCTCCTCAAGACCAGGCGGGGCACTGCCCTCCTCAACACAACCCCCCTCGACCTAGACGAGTGGCTTCTGGAACACCTAGACCAGCTCATAGAGGGGGAGGTGAAAGACGGCGTGCTTGAGGGCGTGGTGTGCAACAAGAAGCTACAGGTTAAGGTGCTGGACCCCTCCGTCTCGGGTCCCGTCTTCGCAGTTGTGCCGGTCGCAAGGAGGAAAAAAACACCGCCGCCCCTAGTACTTACGTTGCTTGCATATAAGATTCAGATCGCAGGTTAACCACCGATCATCAAGGTGTTCTGATTGTGCGACGGCTACGGCGAAACATAATAACAGCAAAGACCGTGTTTGGCCCTAAAGAATGACTATTTATTTAGGTGTTGTCTCCCCTTTATGCCTGTAGAGAGGACGCTTGTTCTATTGAAGCCGGATGCAGTTGCGCGGGGGCTGGTGGGGGAGATAATTGCCAGGTTTGAGAGGGTTGGTCTTAAAATAGTTGCCATGAAGATGGTGAGGGCTACGCCGGGGCAGATGGAGCGCTTTTACCCCTCGTCTGAGGAGTGGTTTAGGTCAGCAGGCAATAAGCTGTTGAAGGCGTATCAGGAGCTCGGCATAGATCCCAAGAGTAGGCTCGGGACGGACGACCCCGTGGAGGCGGGCCGCCGTATAAAAGACAACTTGATAAGGTACATGACGTCGGGGCCCATAGTAGTCATGGTGCTTAAGGGAAACAGGGCCGTGGAGGTGGTTAGGAAGCTGGTGGGGCCCACTGCGCCTCACGCCGCGCCTCCGGGCACCATCCGCGGTGACTACTCGGTGGATTCCCCCGACTTAGCCGCTGAGGAGGGAAGGGTCGTCTTTAACCTAGTCCACGCCTCAGACAGCCCGGCGGAGGCTGAGCGGGAGATAAAGTTCTGGTTCAGCGAGGAAGAACTGGTTGACTACTAACGATGCGAAAACCAGAGGGTGCTAAACACTAGAGGCAAAGCCGGGAGGCGACGGACTCCTCCTGTATTAGAAAAGCACGTAGGCCACGAGGGGCATCACCAGGCCGAGGGCAGTCGACACGAAGGCGGTGTACGAGGAGGTGATGTTGTCGGCAATGGGGCTCGGCGCCTCGGCGACCATCCGCAGAGCCCGTAGGTAATACGGCGTGGCCATGGCGCTGTTCACCACGATCCACAACACCAGAAACGCCGCGATTGCGGCGGGGTACGACAAGGCGAGAAGAACCAGAAAGAGCTTTGGCCAGAAGCCGAGAAGCGGCGGGAGCCCGAGTAGGGAGAGAATATTAAGCACGTTCAAGGCGCTCCTCCTCGGCGGGAGCAGGTCGGAAAACGCCGTGGTCAAGTAGCCGAAAACCCCCGCTTTAGCGAGACCTGAGGTCAAGGCCTCCAGAACCACCACCAAAGCCGCTAGGTCGGCCGCAGAGACGTATATGCCGAAGAGTTGCGGGGTCTTCGCCGGCTCGCCGAGCCACCACACGAGGGCGACCGCCGCCAGCGCGTAAGACATGTGCGCGATGGAGGACCACGCCATGACTCTGCCGAGGGTCTTCGCCGTAAGGCCTGCCACGTTGGCCACAAGCATCGACGCCAGGGCCACCACCAACGCCGTTAGGCCGACCGCGCCGTCTCCCGGCAGAGATCTAAACAGCGTAAGCAAGACGAAGAGTGCGGTCACCTTGCTAAACGCCGCAAGAGCCGCCGCGCCTCTCGGCGAGCCCAAGGCGTAGGCATCCACAACCCAGGCGTGAAACGGCGCGATCCCCAGCTCAAACATGAAGCCCAGCACTGCCAGGTAGAGTCCTTGGACCCAGCCGTAGGCCGCCAAGGCGTAGCCCAGCACGATGAGCACCTTCCCCACGCCTGAGAAGACAAGATACTTCATGGCCCCCTCCACGTTTTCCCGCGTCCTCTCCATGGCGAGGAGCCCGTACACGGCGGCTGTGGCAAGCGCCAGCGCTATCAGCCCGTACACAGGCGGCGCCCCGGCGTAGTAGACATACGCCGCCAGAACCGCCGCTGAGGCGGAGAACGCCAGGGCAAAGCCAAAGGCCCCCATGCGCCAGTCCAGAGACAGAGACAGCGCTACGACGGCGATCACCACGCCTATTGGCAGGCCGAGATACGCCGAGATGGCGAGCAACACCGCAGACGTCGCCGCGGCCACGTAGCGCCCCTCCAGCTTGCCTGCAACCACCGCGGCGGCAGACAGCGCTAGGATCAGGTATGCAAATAGATCAATCATAGCACCACCAGCAGAAGCAGTGTTATCAATATGCCCACCACGCCGTATAGCACGTAGAGGCTGATGTTGCCCGTGATCAGCCTCCTAGCCCAGTTTGACAACGTCTCGAAAACCCCCGGAATCGCGTTGTGGTACAAGCCGTCAAACAGCCCCCTGTCGAACACCACGTAGATAAACCTAGAGAACCAGAGATACAGCAGTGGGAGTACGCCGTCGTAGAGGATGGGCAGATAGAACCTGCGGTAGGCCGCCTCCCACAGGGGCCTCAACGCCTCGGATCTCACGCCGGGGAGCCAGATGTACAACACAAGGCCTGTCAGGAAGCCCAGCAACACCGCTATGAGGGCCTCGGTTAGTGGGAACTTCACAAACACGGCGAAGTAGACGCCTAGCGCCAGCGTGGCCGCCGCAAGCGCCGTGTAGGGTAGCCACATGAGAAGCGGCGCCTCGTGCACCTCCTCAGGCTCCTTCCCGTGCACAAAGGTGAGGCCGATCAGCCGCAGGCCGTAAATAGGCGTGATGAACAGAAGCAGATAAAGCGCCGGCGCAAGCCAATCCACGTGATACACATGACCGGCCTCCAGCACGTTTTCCAGGGCCAAGTCTTTGGTTATGTATCCCACGAAGGGCGGGATGCCCACGAGGCTTAACATGGAGAGAGCCATGGCGATGGCCGTGATCTTCATGTGGCGCCACAGCCTGCCCACCTCGCCTATGAAGCGCGTGCCGGCCTCGTGGATCACTGCGCCGAAGCCCATGAAGAGAGACGCCTTAGAAACTGCGTGGCCCACTATGTGCAGAAAGGCGAAAAACAGCAGGCCCTGCAACAACTCGTGCTCGTGCAGGCCGAGGAGCCCCGCGGCGCCGGCTGCAGCCGCAATTATGCCCAGATTCGCCGCTGTGGAGCCCGCGAGCACAAGTTTAAACTCCATGGCCGTCAAGGCGATTATGGTAGCAACCAGCGCCGTGGCCACCCCCACCACTGTCACAACCCAGAAATACAGCTCCGCCCCCGGCACCAGCAGGAAGATAGGCGTAGTCACGATCAGCACGTAGACGCCGGCCTTGACCATCGTCGCCGCGTGGATAAGCGCAGAGACGCTCGTGGGGCCCGTCATGGCCGTGAGAAGCCATTCGTGAAACGGAAACTGTGCGCTTTTCGTGAACGGCCCGAGGGCGAAGAAGATCAGCGGCACGACCCCCAGCGCCTTTAAAGCCTCAGCCTTCTCCAAGCCAGTAAGCGAGACCGTGCCGGCTACCGTGTAAAACAGTGCGATGGCCACGAGGAAGAAGGCGTCTCCAAAACGCACAGTCAATATGGCGCGGAGGCCGGCTTTGCTGGGCGTCCACCAATAAGGCACGCCGAACACCTTCTCCTCCTTGCCGACCCACTTGTCGTACTCGTCTCTGTACCAGTGGCCTATGAGAGCCCAGGAGGCCAGCCCAACGCCCTCCCAGCCCGCGAGGAGGAACCAGAGGTTGTCCGCATACACAATTATCAACATGGAGGTGGCGAAGAACCCGAAGAAGAACCAGTACCACCCGGGCCTGTAGTCTCCCTCCATGTACTTCACCGAGTAGAGCGAAATCGCCGCTATCAGCCACGCCACCAACACTCCCATGGGGAGGCTGAAGTGGTCCAGCCGCACGGCGATTTCGGCGCCTATCGAGCCTATCCAGGAGACGCTGTAGACGCCCGGCTTGATAGACATGTATACGTACGTCGCCAGCAACGCGGAGACGAAGGTGCCTAGGGTGACCGCCCACGCCTTGAACTTCTCGGCTGTGCTAAACAGAGAGATGAGGGAGGCGATGAGCGGCGCGAAAATGGTGAGAAGTACTACTTCCATAGCCCCGCCGCAACTATAGACTTATATATATTGTCCGCCAGCGCGCTGGAAAACGGCGGCAGAAACAGAAGCACAGAGAGGAATGCCACGACCACGATAGACACAAGCGCTATGTCCACGGGTCCCCGATCCTCCCGCTTATGCGGCCCGAAGAACACAACGCGGATTGTGTTGAAGGCGTAGATGCCGGTGATCAACAGCACAACGGCGTATGGGATGTAGTACATGTAGTCCTGTGCGAAATACTTCGCATAAGCCACAGTGAGGACGATTTCAGATACCATGCCCACGGTCAAGATGCCGGCGAGGTTGAGGAAGCCCACGATCGCCGCGCCTGCCAGCTCGGGCCTCCAGCCGTAGAGCCCGCCCATCTTCTCGACGTCGCGCGTGTGGAGATACATGATGAAGTAGCCCGCCGTCATGAAGAGGACTGCCTTGCCGAGGCCGTGGCTGAGATAGAAAAGGGCTGCGGCCGCGTAGCCATGTGGGTTAAACAGCGCCACGCCGAGCAGTAGGTAGCCCATCTGCGACACCGTGGAGTAGGCGAAAAGCCTCTTGATGTCTTTCTGCAGAAATGCCATCAACCCGCCGTAGATGGCTGTGGCGATGGCGTAGTAGACAAGCCAACGGACCCACTCGGCACCGGGAACCACGTACATGGCCACGGCGGCGATCAAATAGCCGCCGATGCCCACAAGAACAGGCGATAAGAGGGCAGATAGCGGTGTTGGCGCCTCCGCGTGGACGTAGGGCAACCACATATGTACTCCCAGCGCCGCCATCTTGATGAGGGACCCTATCAGGATGAGGAGGAAGGCGGTCTGGTCCGCGCCTAGGTATCTGAGGTCGGCTAGAAGCGGCACGTAGTATACGCCTTTTAGATACAGGAGCAGGAAGCCGGCTAGGGCGAGCAGTGCGCCTACGTGGGACCATACTAGGTACATGATGGTTATCCGGACTCTGTCGCCGTAGCCGTAGTAGAGTACCTGAAACAGCGAGGCTATTAGGGCTATTTCGATGAAGACGTAGACCATTATGAGGTTTGCCGCCACAAAGGCGCCGGCGAGCCCGCCGAGGAAGAAGCCGTAGGTGAGGTAGAATATCGACGTGTCGCGGCCTAGCTCGCGGCTTCTGTGTTCCATATACGGCGGGCTATACAGCGCAACGAAGATGCCCACCAGCGCCACGGTGAAGGCGAATACTCCGTTGAAAGGTGTTATCCTAAAAGCCGTGACGTCGAACCCCTGGAAGGTGCCCTCCCTGAACTCCACGCCCCCGAAGACCGAGTACGCCGAAACCACTAGGAGAGGAAGCAACGCAACGGCCGAGATGTAGCCGGCGAGGTAGGGCGACCTCTTCGCCGCCGCGTAGGCCGCCAGCGACAGCGCCATCGGTATGAGGACTGAGAACAGAATTATCATGGCTCCCTACCCCCCGCGACCGCCGAGACGTCCGTGCTTTCTGTGAGGGCGTAGGTGCGATATATCAACGCGGCCAATATGGAGGCCTCTGATACGCTTATCATCACGAGTATGAGGACTCCATAGAAGAGGAGGCCGGGGTTGGCCGACGCCAGCGGCGCCAGCGCCGCGAAGGCGCCCACAGTTACGAGCTCAAGGGCTATTAGGATCCTCACGAGGTTTCTAGTAGTCGCTATGCTGTAGAGACCTAGGAGAATTAGTATAAACCCGACGACGACCGCGGGGCTCATGCCTTCCTCGCCACCTCGATGCCCACTACTAGGGAGACTGCGGCTACGCCTATCAGCAACATCACAGCTGGCAGGAGGTCACCTAGTTGCACCGGCGTTGGCTTGGCCGGCGGGGCCCCCCACAGAAACGCCCCCAGGGCCGCCGCGGCGAGGAAGACCAGGGTTGTGGCGAGGAAGTATCTACCGCCCCACCTCTGGACGCCTCCGTACATCGCCGCCGTAATTATGACCAGCAACATCACGGCGCCTATGTAGATTACGAACACAAGAAACGCAGGGGCGAACTGCGCCAAGTAGGCGTAGTACGCACCGACGGCGCCGGCGGCCGAGGCGAGGCTCACCGCCGAGTAGACGTTGTCTCTGGAGTATACGGTTAGTATGCCGAAAAACAGGGCTACCGATAGGAGTAGGAGGTCTATCATGATGTTTAAGTAAGTAAAGCTTTTAAAGTATTACTCCTGTAGCCTTACCTTTTTCGGGATCCCCCCGACATATTTAATGGCCACCTTCACAGATTTGTAGGGCTCCTGTATCTTGGGAGGCTCCCTCTCCATATCTGGCGTATAGATCATCTCCTTGTAGTCGTACCATGTAAGTTCTTTGATGCCTGTGCCGTAGAGTGCGTCTGTGGGGCAGACGTCTATGCAGAAGTGGCACATGATGCAACGGCCGTAGTCTATGCCGGGGTAACGCTTCCCGTTTGGCGCCGGGTACATCTTTATGGCGTTTGTGGGGCATATCCTGGCGCACAGCATGCAGGAGGTGCATTTCTCAGTCCATAGGCCGATCCAGCCGCGCATCTTGCCGTAGTCCAGCCTCTCGTAGGGGTAGTAGATGGTTATCCTCTCAGGCTTCACGAAGTTTCTAGCCGCCACCGCCAACGCGTCTATAGTCGCCTTTACCACGCCACTAAGCGTCGTCTTCTCGGCGCTCATGGCACCGCCCCGGCCAGGCGCAACGCGGCCGACCACAGCACCGCCAAGAGGCCTAGCGTCAGCAGGCCGCGCCAGCCGAGAACCAGCGTGTGGTCGAGGCGCAAAACCGGCATGGCGGCGCGTAGGAAGGCGAAAAAGAACATAAGCACTGTGGTTTTGAGGAAGACCCATACGGCCAGCGTTAGGTGCCCTATCATGTCCTGGGGCCAGGGCCCCGGGGCGTAGCCGGGGAGCGCCCAGCCGCCGAGGAAGAGGAGGGTGGCGAGGAACGAGTAGGAGAAGGTGGCGTAGTAGGCGCCGCCGGCGAAGGAAAGCACTAGGAATATGCCGCCGTAGTCGCTGTAGGGCCCCGTGGCCACGTCGCCCTCGTAGTCGGCGATTTCAAAGGGAAATCTCGCGGTGGCCATGGCGGTTGTTACCACAAAGACGAGGAAGGCGAGGGGGTTGAGGATCGCCCCGACGAGGAGGGTCTGCTTCTGGACTATCTCCAAGGGGTTCAGCGTGCCGTAGAGTATGACCATGGCCAGGAAGGAGAGTATCAGGGGCAGTTCATACGCGGCCACGAGCAACGCTTCCCGCGCGGCGCCGATGTATGCAAACTTGTTGTTTACAGACCAGCCGATTATAACAATTGATATCGACACGAGGAGGAGTACCACGAGCGAGAAGACGAGACCGTAGGGGAGTAGTGAGGGGTCTTTTATCAGCCTAAGCTCGGGGGTTAGGGGGAGGAGGAGGGAGGCGCCGAAGGCCAGTGTGACGAATGCGGCGGGGCCCCAGACGAAGAGGATCTTGTGGGCGCCCCTCGGCACGATGGGCTCGCTTATGATGAACTTGAAGGCGTCTGCCAGTAGCTGTAGGTATCCGCCGAGCTGTGGCGACACATGGTACGGCCCCACGCGCATCTGCACCCTCGCAGCCGCCTTGCGCTCAAACCACACCACAGTGAGCAACACCGCCCCCGACGCGGCGAACATGAGTATGAAAAACCAGAGGCGGGGCGAGAGGAGGAGACTCCAGAGGTCCATGGACATGACCAAATCCGCTATTTTAATTTATTACCTGTCTTGCTCCGGCGGGAAGTAGCCGAAGGAGCCGTATATGGCCGGTAGGTCCATGAGCCTCGCGCCTATGAAGGCCTTTATCATAGCGCGTAGGTTCTGCCAAGAGGGTGTGGATATCCTTACTCTGTACGGCTTCTCGGAGCCGTCGCCGTAGACGTGGAAGAAGTAGCGGCCGCGGCCGCCCTCCGTGATGCCGAGGCCCTCGCCCTCTGGCAACCTGGAGGTGAAGAGGGCCCCCAGTCTTATGAGCTGGTTTGTGGTCTCCTTCTGCTTCGGCGGCATTCTGTGAAGCACCGCCTCGCCCACGAGGGGCCCGTCTCTGGGCGCGCGGTCGAGGGCTTGTCTGATGATCTTAGCGCTTTGTCTTATCTCGCATATCCTAACCATGGTTCTTGCCAGGGAGTCGCCGCCATCTTCCACGCATACCTCCCACTCCAGCTCGTCGTAGACGCCGTATTTGTAGACGCGGCGGGCGTCCCAGTCTACGCCGGAGCCGCGGGCGCCGGGGCCGGTGGCCATGAGCCTCGCCGCGTCTTCCCTGCTCAGGTAACCCACGTCTTTAAGCCTGTAGTAGCCCACTGGGTTCTTCACGACGAGGCGGACGAACTCGTCCATCTTCTTCTCTAGGTAGTCTAGGAAGCCTTTTGTCTGTTCGTAGAAGACGTCTGGCGGCGCGGTGCGGACGCCGCCGGGTAGGACCCAGGTCGGGGTGGTTCTCGAGCCGGAGACCATGGCCCAGAGCTGCACCACCAGCTCTCTGAGGCCGAAGCCCCACATGAAGCCTGTGGATGAGCCTATCATTATGGCATGGAGGCCCAGGTCGTAGAGGTGCGTGGAGATGCGGCTGAGCTCAGCCATTATCACCCTGAGGTACTGAGCCCTGGGCGACACGTCCATCTTGGCTAGGCGCTCTATGGCCATGGAGTAGGCCCAGGTGACGTTTATGGCGTCTGGTAGAGAAAGCCTCTCGAAGAGTGGTATGTTCTGTATCCAGTGCCGGGTTTCGCCTAGCTTCTCCATGGTGCGGTGGACGTAGCCTGGGTCCGGCGTGACGTTGACCACTA
>JAVVGH010000006.1:0-17977 GCA_032249215.1 Pyrobaculum sp. | reverse complement strand
CCCCCGTATCAATACTGATATAAATCTTTTGTCCCCAGCCGCCGTGGAGTTCTTCAATGCCGTGGAGATAATATTTCAATGATACTCACCTTCGTATCGCTTCTGATACACGTTTTTCGTTTTGTGGAGGAGGTCCTGCCTGCATACGACGCGCTGGACGCGGCCCTAAGTGCGACGAACGAGGCGCTGGGACCAACGGGCTTCCAGCTGGATCTCTGGGGCGACCCCCACACGTAGCAGACCGCCGTAATCTTCCGCGGGAAAGACGGCAAGGAGCACGAGGACGCCGTGTCTGAGGCTGTCCTCAAGCGGACGCACACCACGGCCTTCATGGTTGAAATTGTAAGGAGGTACCCACGTGGGTCACCGCGGCTTGGGCAAGTTACATTCAGCGATCTCTCTATACTTGTATTAATACTATAGAACTTATATTGAAATGCAGAAACAGAGTCAATGAGGCGCCGTTATTGGTCTCTAGCAAAGAAAGCCGCAAAAATAGGAATGTTTATGCGACGTATCATAGGGAAAGTTAAAGAGCTTCGGAGAATGGTTGGACAGGATTTCTCACTGTTACTAATATTACTTGGTTTTTACTTGTTATTACAATCTTTTCTTTATGCAATCTGGTCGTCTCCCTCTGTATCGTCGGATGAGTTGAATCGTATAGTTTCACTCTTGTTGACTCTTGGTTTTTACTTTATATTTGTTGGTAGCTTCATCAGGTCACTAAAACACAATTATAGATACTGGGATTTCCTTACAAAGGGCCCTGGGCTGTTGTTAATGAAATTTGGTAACATTGCGCTGTTTATTGGAATCTTTCTTTTCATCACAGTCTCTATAGCTGGCGACTCCCCTAATTTCGGCTGGATTTATATGGTAGCTAGGTACGCCAACGTCATCATTCAACCAATGTTGACAATCGCCGGGGCGTTGATAGCTGCCGCTTTTACAATTCAGTATGATTACCACTTCAAAAGGTCTTCACTTTCAGTTAAGCTTAGAGCGATATTGGCAACGAAAACTGAAGCTTCAATCCGCACCTTAGTCATTGATATCTTAGTGAAAAACGAGGGACCGGTAGGCATACGCGACGCCGCAGTAGCGATGAGCATTATGGTGAGCTCAAACCAGCAATCCGGTTTTCGTGAAATTATAGGTCTTTCAGATACCGTTATAGCTTCTTGGAACACCATTCCACCGGGAGTTAGGGTAAGTACAGTTTTCTTGGAATACGATGGCCGCACAATCACCTTCCATCGAACTGGTTCCCGAATTAGACTACCATTAGTAGACATGTCTTCAATTTCGCTTTCTGTTGATTATAGTATTGAACTCACGATAACCGGTGAGGGGGTTAGAAAACCTGTGCTACTGAGGTGTGATATTAGGAAGGAGGAGATGGATAAAATTCTTGAAGAGGTGTTGCAAAGGGGAGGCTTTATCGAGGGCGATGAGTTGATGAACATGCTTAAGTGTACTCAGATCTCCTAGCTGAGGCTCGTTTTAATGATGGTGGTATTAATGTAAGCGTTGAAGCAACTATTGAAAATCCAGAGCTGATAATGCAAGATGCTATAGCGGTTTCTGTAGCTGGGGTTAATCAGATATGGTTGCAGTGGCTTGGGTTGGTGAGGCTTTGTGGCGAGTACGTTACATGATAACTGGTACGTGGTATTGGCTGGCGTGTGAGGCGTTACTTGGCGGCTGGGTGAAGAAGGGGTGGCTGAAGTGTTAACATAGAGTTGCGGTAGTTCTATGGGTGGGCGTAGGAGGCTGAGAGGTTGCACAACTCCGCTGGACACAAAGCATGTTGCCAGGGGGCTGAGGGTATGAACGCCAGAGGGATAGGCGATATCTGCTTGTCTTGATTTTGTACTACAGCCGAGTAGGAGAGATGACAAAGGCATAGTGGTTGTCGTGGGATTCTGCGGGATGCGTGAGTCGGTGGGTAGTGTGAGTGGGCGCTCCGTCGCTTGATGATGCAGTTGGCGGCGCGAGGTCTTGCAGGCGCGCAAGCAAGCAGTCTATAGTGGAGTGACTTGGGTTACTGATATAAATCTTTTGTCCCCAGCCGCCGTGGAGTTCTTCGAGGTTGTGGAGAGGAGGCGGTCGATGAGGCGGTTTAAGAGGGTGAAGATCCCAGAGGAAGACGTGAGGAGGATAATGGAGGCGGGCAGGGCCGCGCCGACAGACGCCACGTTGCATCTTTGGTCCGCTGTGCGCGTCGTGGACGAGGGCAAGAAGGCTGAGATAGCCAGGCTGATAGGGCAGCCACACGTGGAGGAGGGGTCGGACTTCTTTGTCTTTCTTGCGGATCTCTACAGGTTGAGGGAGTTGCTGAGGTTTAGGGGTAGGGATTTGGCCGAGGATCGGCTTGCCCTCTTTGTCTTCGCGGCTGTAGACGCCGCCTTAGCCGCCGAGAACATGGCCCTTGTAGCAACTGCGCTGGGGTACGGCAGTTGTTTCATAGGGGCTGTGCAAAACGCGGCTGGGGAGATCGTGAAGTTGCTTGGGTTGCCGCCTCTGACTTATCCGCTTTTTGGCCTGGTGGTGGGGGTGCCTGACGAGGACCCTCCGCCGCGGCCGCGCCTGCCGCTTGAGATGCTGTTTCACGAAGGCGCGTACCGGAGGTACGCGGAGGAGGAGCTGGCCGCCGCCTTTAGGATCATGGCGAAGGTCACGAGGTCGGGGGATTGGTTGAGGCTTCTGGAGAGATACGCCGGGAGAGGGGGCTACTTCGAGGCGCGTGGCGGGGAGATGCGGAGGCTGTTGAGGGAGCTAGAGTTTTTATAATCGCGAGATTGGTGTGGCATGGCAACTATCAGAGGCGTGGTGGTGTCTAAGCAGCTGGTCTACGACCCGACAGGCGCCCGCTATGTAAAGATAGACATAGTCGAGGAGAGGGAGTTGCCCGGCCCAGTTGCGGCTTTTTCCGCGCAGGACGAACAGGCGGCGCAGCTGATGCGCGAGGTTATGCCGTTGGTTAGCCAAATCGTCAGGTCTCTGCCGTTTGGGGGCGGCAAAATAGCGGTGCCCCGCATTACGCTTTGGCTCACCGACGAGGAGGTGGAGGTCTTCGGCGACGTGGACGTGGGCGACACGGTGGTCATATACGTTGAGAACAACGAAATTAAACTAAAGCCGGAAAGTTAAAAAAGGGGTGCTGGGGCCGTCTCGTGATTTCAGACGCCTATAGGCTGAAGTACACCTTCGGCGTTGATTTTGGGACGAGTTATGTGAAATACGGCCCGATCGCTCTTAACGAGCCTAGGGTTGCGCAGACTAGGGGCCTTTTCCTGAGGGATCTGCCCGAAAGCGTGAAGATGAGGATCCCGCCTGAGGTCCTTTCCCGCGGACTTGTGGTTGGCGACGAGGAGGTGCGGAGGTACCTCTCCAGCGTGAGAGACGTCCAGCGGAACCTGAAATACCCGCTTAAAGACGGCATAGCTAGGAGAGACGACGAAGATGCCTGGAGGGTGCTGAAGGAGCTTGCCAGGTACACCCTGGCGCAGTTCCCAGTTTCCGACCCTGAGTTCAGGGGGTGGCTTGTCTCTATCGCCCTATCGGCCTTGGCGCCCGACTACATGTATAAGGCCTTCTTCGACATATATACAGAGCTCGCCGGCGAGCACAGGTTACACGCCGTCACGATATTGCCTCAGCCCTTGGCTGTGGCCATTGCGGAGAACGCGGTGAACTGCATAATTGTGGAGGGGGGCCACGGCAACATCCAGATAGCGCCCATAAGCTTCGCCCTTATAAGGGAGGGCCTTGTGGCGCTGAACAGAGGCGGGGCGGAGGCTAACGCCATCACGCGGGAGATCCTGAAGGACATCGGCTACAGCGACATCGCTAGGGAGGAGTACGCCGTTGAAGTGGTGAAGAGAGCCGTGGGCCTTGTGCCGAGGAACCTAAAGGAGGCGATTAAGGCGGCTAAGGCGAACCCGGACAGATTCGTGGCCAAGGTGCGCCTCTCGCCTGTGGTGGAGGTGGAGATTCCCAGGGAGTACGCCTGGACCAGGTTCTTGATTGGGGAGATAGTTTTCGACCCAAACCACGAGGAGATCAAGAGCTACATCGAGCAGTCTCGCCTCCACATTGAAAACGCCGTAATTGGAGACGTCACTTTATACGGCGAGATGGACGTGGCGACTGCGATAATAACCTCGCTGAGAAGCGTCTCGGTGGAGATACAAGACCGCGTGGCGTCGCAGATAATACTCAGCGGAGGCGCCTTCAGCTGGCGGGTGCCGCCGGGCCTAGAAGACGTGGCTGTAGACAGCGTGGGCCGTATGAAGATGGCTCTTGAGGAGAGGAACCCGGTCTTGGCGTCTAGGGTAAACGTCCGCCTAGTGGCTGAGCCTCAGTACTCGGTGTGGAGGGGGGCCGTTATATACGGCTACGCCCTGCCGCTGACGCTGGAGTGGTCGGACTCCACGAAGGAGGGCTGGTACTTCGTAGGGGGCCGGTGACGTGGATTTCGTAAAGTTGCTTCTTGTTAGGTATTTTTCCGAGACTCTCGGCATGAGATACGTGGGCGAGAGCGGCGGCGTCGTGTGGTTTGAGGAGGGTCTCAACAGGGTGGCGGTGTTGCCGTACTTCGCCGAGGTCTACGAGGAGGCGGAGGTCTATAAACGCGTCGGCGAGCTGATGGGCGCGGCCGCCGCCAAGGTGTACCTAGCGGTCCTGCCCGAGGCGTCCCCCTTCGTGGACCCCAGATACTTCAAAAACCAGGGCGTTGGCCTAGTGGTGGTGGACCCCGCCAAGGGGCCAGACGGCGTGGAGATCAAGATCTTCGCAAAGCCGCGCCCGGCGCCCGCCGCCGACTTGGGCAGGGTTGCCGAGTCCCTCAAGGCGTCTCTCGCCGAGTACCTAGACCTGCAGTTGAAGAAGCTGGAGGCTTCTCTGTATGAAAAACTGCGACGGTACGTAGACGAGAAGATTGAAGAGATGCGCCGCCAGCTTCTGGCGCCTGCCAGGCCCGAGGCGGCGCCGAAGCCTCCCGAGGCCCCCCCGCCGGCTCCGCCCAGCTCCGTGGCTGACAACGAGTGGGTGCGTATCTTGCGGTCTAGGAGGAGGGAGGGTTAATATATAAGTCTCTACCACCTGTGTTCTGTGGATATATTGATTGAGGAGGTTAGGAAGGTCTTTGGTAATACAGACGAGGGGAGGCTGGCGGAGAGGCTTATTTCGGCGTATCGGGCGGGGGGTCCCAGCGCCGTTAAGGCGGTTCTGGTGGAATACCTAAAGACGCTGGGGGTCGATGTGGAGGCTGGAGAGGATTGAGCTGGATAATTTCAGGTCCTACAGGGGGAGACACGTCGTCGAGTTCGGAGGGGTAAATGTGGTCTGGGGGCGGATCGGCGCCGGCAAGACCTCGCTTCTATACGCGGTGGAGTTCGCCTTGTTTGGGAGGCAGCTGGAGGTGAAGGAGAGGGTGGCCAAGTTGGTGGATCTGATAAACACCGAGTCGCACGAGATGGGGGTCGTCTTGACGCTGACGAGAGGCGGCGACGTCCTTAGGGTTGAGAGGAGGCTCACACGCCGAGGAGGCGAAAAGGTCGTCCTGCGGTTCAGCGGTCTGGAGCTCAGGGGGAGGGAGGCTGAGGAGAAGCTCGCCGAGCTTCTAAACGCCGACGAGGACATCTACGAGAGGCTGGTCTACATCTCGCACAGGACTCTTGAGGGCTTCATCTACGGAACGACGCAGAAGAGGGCCGTGTCTGTCGACAGACTGTTTGGGATAGACGTCGTGGACGGGGTGGTGAAGGCCGCGGCCTCTCTGGAAAAGGCCCTCCTGGAGCGGGCGGAGGAGCTAAGGAGGCGCCTCTCCGCCTACGAAAAGCACAGAGACGTAATAAGGCGATACGGCGGGTACGGCGCCGTTGCCTCGCGGCTTGATGCCGTCGGCAACGAGATAAAGACGCTTAGGGAGAGGGAGGAGCGCCTCGCCAAAGAGGCGGAGGAGCTGGCCAAGAGGCGGGCCGCCTACTTGACGAAGCTGAAGGAAGGCGAGGACCTGCTTATGGAGTACTACAGAGCCAAGTCGGAGCTTGAGCTTCTTGAATCCGCCGCAGGCGGCGAGGAGGTCGACGCCTCGACGCTGGAGAAGATAAGAAACGCGATGCGGGAGGCCCTGGAGGAGTACGAACACGTGGTCGACCCGCGGCTCGCTGAGAGGCTGGGCTCAGCAAACGACTTGGAGACCCTCTCTGCGGCGATGGCCGAGGCCTACGACGCTTTACTTGAGCTGTATAGGGATGTGGAGTCCCAGATCTCAGACACGAAGAAGATATACGACGCCTACGTGGCCAAGGTGAAGAAGATAGAGGAGGAGATAGGAGACGCGGAGGCCAAGCTCCGCAGGCTTGAAAAGCAGTACATAAGGTTCAGAGAGCTCCAGAAGACCTTCCGCTCGCTGGAGGCCGCCAGAGCAACTTTGGCCGAGCACCGGAGGAGGCTTGCTGAGGCTGAGAAGGCGGTCTCGTTCTCGTCTGCGCTCAGAACAGTAGCCCTGTATGTGGCCGAGACGGGCCTGGAGAGGTGCCCCATCTGCGGGGGGCCCGTGAGCCGCGAAACTGCGGCAGACGCGGCGAAGGAGGTGGAGGCTAAATTCGGCGACTTGATACGCGAGGTAGAGGCGCTTCGGGAGAAGGCGAGGGAGCTTGAGAGGGCGGTTGAGGAGATGGAGGCGTTGAGTAGCGACGTGGCGGAGTACCTAGCCGCCAAGACGCGGCTGGAGGAGCTCCAGCTGGAGAGGGAAGAGGCCGTAAAGAGGGCCCTTCAGGCGGAGAAGGCGTTGAGGCAACTGGAGAAAAAGGCGGAGAGGCTCCGCCTCCTCCTCGCTAGGATAGACAGACGCACCATTTCAGACGCCGTGTCTAAATACGCAAGAGGCATCAAGATGCGGGAGTTGCGGCGCCGCCTAAGGGAGCTGGAGGCCGAGCTGAAAAACGCGGGGCTAACAGACGAGGCCTTGGCGGCTGAGATCCGCTGGCGTGAGGTCGTGGAGGAGCTGGAAAAGACGTCGAGCCGCCTTGCGGAGCTCTACAGGGAGAAAGCCGCGTTGGAGGAGGTGGTGAGAGAAGTCGGCGCCGACGCAGACGTCTTGAAGAAGGGGCTTGACAACGTGCTGTATGCCTACAGCCGGCTCCAGGAGCTCAAGGCCAAGCTCGAGCTGGTGAAGATAAACGCCAGGGCCAGGCTTCTGGAGGTGGCGAGAAACAGGTTCAACGAGATATTTCTCTCCCTGTATAAATACGGCGACATAGTGAGAGTAAACGCAGACCTGGAGCAACGCAGAGGCTACTACGAGTTCTACGCAGTTACGCCCGCCGGCGATAAATACGGCATCTCCAAACTCAGCGACGGCCAGCGCCTCTCCATAGCGCTGGCGCTGGCCCTAACCCTCAGGGAAATCGCGCATACAAACCTAGGCTTTGTCATATTCGACGAGCCGATCCCCTACGTAGACGCCAACATCAGAAAAGCCTTCGTGGAGCTCGTCAAAACGCTGGCTGGCCAGCACCAAATTGTGGTGGCCACCCAGGCTAGAGACTTCGCCAACGCGCTGAAAGAGGCGATACCCGACGCGAAGCTCCTCGTAGTAACCAAGAGAGAAAGCTCGGAGGTCGAGGTGGAGTAACGCCGCGGCTCATTTACCATTATGTCAGCGCTCCAGACCCCCTTCACCTCTCGTCGGCCCCACTTGGATTTTCATCACAGCCGACGACCACACATGTCTATATAACGTTAGCCCTTCGCCACACGTGGTCGAAATACGTCCGGGCGACCTCGATGAGGAATTTGTCGTTTGTATATATGCCCGTTATGTCGCCGCCGTATTTGACGTAGATGGTCACCGCGGTCCCTATGGCGCCGCCGCCGAACATCTCCCGGGCGGCTCTCACCTCTACGCGCGGCGGTAGGTCGAACCTAGTCCTCAGACGCTCCGTTGTGAGGATCTTCACGGCTAACCGCTTCGACTCCTCGCTTATCACGGCTAGGAGCCGGTAGTCCACAAGCTCCTCAAATGGAACTGCCAGATACACCTCGTCCTCAGCCGTAGTCACCACCTCCTGGATAAGCTCCGCCACCCGCTCGGCGCCGCGGATCAAGGTCAGAAAGGTGGGCGCCACGGCGGCGTACCGGCTTTCATACGCCATCTGCAGACTGTCGAAGAGAGGCTTGAGAGACTTCAAGGCGTCGGCTGCGGCCCCCACAAGTTTTTTATAGACCTCGGCGGGGGGAGTCGCCTTGAACTTGGCGGGGCGCGCGGCGCGTTCAGACGAGATAAGCCCAAGGCTCCCCAGCTTATCCAGGTAGGCGTAGATCTTTGTGTAGGGGATCCCAAGCTGGTCTGAGAGCTCCCTCGCCGTTAACGGCCCCTTCTCCACCAATGCGAGGTAGATGTCGATCTCGCGCTTCCCTACCCCAAGAAGCGCCAGAACTCTGGAGAGGACCTCCACGGCTTCTCAACGGCTCGGGTTTTTAACTGTTTTAACGGTATATAGTTAAAAAGTTTAAATTAGGCGCTTCTTTGGCGGGTTGATGAGTAAACAAATCGTGGAGTTACAGACGCAACAGCCGCGGAGGCTGGTGGATATTTCAAGGTTTAACCTCGCCGAGAGGTACAAGTCCACGTTGCTTAACGAGAAGTGGCAGTCCACGTTGAAGAGACAGTATGGGCTACCTGAAGACACGAGGGTCGTGAAGGCCACGCTGTCGCTGTGTCCTGTGTGTAACAGTAGAATACCCGCCGTCGTGTACGAGGAAAACGGCGCCATCTGGCTTAAGAAGAGCTGTCCAGAACACGGAGTCTTCGAGGATCTCTACTGGGGAGACGCCGAGATGTACTACTTCTTCCTCCAGTGGGACAGGCCGGAGTACATCGCGAAGGGCCTAGCCAACCCCTACACGGACCTCGAGTTCTACAAAGACATGGGTTCATGCCCTGAGGGCTGCGGCCTGTGTCCGGTGCATAAATCCAACACTGTGCTGGCGATAATAGACGTCACGAACCGGTGCAACATGGCTTGTCCGGTCTGCTTCGCCAACGCAGGCGCCGCTGGCTACGTCTACGAGCCGACTCTGGAGCAGATAGAGTACATGCTTAGGACGTTGCGGGCGCAGAAGCCCTGGGCTCCAAACGCCATACAGATCTCCGGAGGCGAGCCCACGCTGAGAGACGACCTGCCCGAGATCGTGAGGATGGCCAGGAAGCTCGGCTTCACGCATATTGAGATAAACACCAACGGCATAAGACTCGCCAACGACATAGAGTACTACAAAGCCCTCCTAGACGCCGGCATCTCCACCCTCTATCTGCAGTTTGACACAATAGACGAGAAGAATGAGGATGTGTGGAGACACCGCATGTACCACCCCAAGGCCTACAGGATAATAAAAGAAAAAGTCATCGAAAACGCGAGGAAGCTAGGCCACCGGTCCATAGTCCCAGTCGTAACTCTTGTGAAAAACTACAACGACAAAGACCTCGGCAGGATAATTAACTTCGCGATACAGAACAGAGACGTAGTTAGGTGGGTTAACATCCAGCCGGTCAGCTTCTCAGGACGCGCAAGGCTCTACAGCAAGGAGGAGCTTAGGAAGTACAGGATCACGATACCAGACACCATCATAGAGATAGAGAAGCAGACCGGCGGCGTCATAAGCAGGTGGGACTGGAGACCCACAAACTGGCCGGTGGCCTTCGCCAAGATGGTTGAGGTATTGACAGACTCGCCCAAGCCTCTCTTCTCCATGAACCCCATGTGCGGCGCCGCCACGTTTATATACTACGACGAGGACGAGAAGCGCGTATACCCAATCACCAAGCTTGTAGACGTAGACGCCTTTGAGAAAGGCGCGTGGGACATCTACTACACCGCGGCAAAAGGCGGCATCTACAAACAGACAGCCAAGGTGAAGGCGCTGAAGCTACTGAAGGCTGTGAAGCACAAAAAAGTGAAGGACCTCATATATGAGGTGCTCGTCAAGAAGGACTACGACTCACTGGGCAAGTTCTTCTTCAACGTAGTCGGCATCGGCATAATGCACTTCATGGACACCATGAACTACGACGTGGAGCGCGTACAGCGTTGCGACATACACTACGCAACGCCCGACGGCAGGGTATTCCCATTCTGCACATACAACGTCGTCGGCCACCGCGAAAAGGTCGAAAGCTCCTTCAAGGTAGACCCCAAGACCTGGGTCAAGGTTACAGGCCTCTCGCTCACAGGCTGGAGCAAGCAAAAATTTGCCGAGCTAAACAAGTAAACGTTTTTTTTCGTAACGTCGAGATTCACAGATTTCTACCTGGTATCGTTTTCTTGCAACGGGTTTACAAGCCTTTTCGTCTTAATGCGAACATTACCGCGCTGGCGGCGCCCGTAATTGCGACTACCAGTGTAAGTAGAGTCGGTATGTTCGTTAGATTACTCTGTTGCGACCTCTCAAGCTGTATCGGCGTAAGGCTTAGCGTGACGTTCTTCACAGCTACTGGCAACTCGATGAGCCACTGGAGCTCCATTTCGCTTGCGTTAACCGCCGCGTAGTACCTCCTCAGCGCTTCTATCTGCGCCTCTATTTCCCGCTTCTGGGCGTTGATGAGGTAGGTGTAGTTCTGCGTAGCGGAGAGCACCGCGCCGAGCCTCGGCAGTGCCTTGGTCTGTTCTATGCGGAACCTGTCGAGCTCCGCGGCGTTTTGCTTGAGGCGGCGCCCCACGTCGGCGAGGGTCGCCGAGGCGTTGTGCAGGGGGATGGTGAACCTGGTTACTTCGTCTCCCGTCTTGTAGAGGTTCTGCGCAACTCCCTGGAGGTTTTTAGTTGCGTTGCGGATTATCTGCGGCATATCACTCCTCAGCACAGTGGCGTTGCTTCGCGTGGAGGCGGCTGTTCTGTTTAGAAGCGGCGCGAGTTCGCCGAGGCTCCTGCTCGTCGTCTCGAGGGTCCTCGCCGCCGAGTCCGTAATTGCTATCAAGGCTTCTACCGTAGACAGGAGGGAATCCACGGCTCCGCGTAGCGCGTAGAGCCGGCTGGCCGCCGAGTCGAGAAGAGCCGCCGACGTCTCCACCGCCTGCCTGGCTTCGGGCACGGTGACGTTTAGGGAGGAGAGCCTCCTCTTCGCCTCCTCCACGTCTCTTATGGCGCCGTCAAGCGACCGGCGGGCTTCAAGCAGATTCCGCCTTATGGCGTGGAGTTGCTCCTTTGTGTCCCGGAGGCTTTTCAGCGTCTCGTCTGCGGCCGTCTTGTAGGAGGAGAGGGCTGACGACTGCACCTCCAGCAGATTTGCCGCGGTGATCAGGGCTGTGTATTGATAATCGACGAGGAGGGTGCTCTGGTTGAGCGTCTCCGCCACGCCGCTCGCCGCGTCGCCTAGGGCGCGTATCTGCATCCTCAACGCCTCAAGGGCGTAGGTGGAGGTGTTTAAAGCCACGGCCCCCTGCTCCAGCGCGACGCCGGTCAAGTTGAGTATCTGAATCAGCTGGGTCAAGTTCCGTAGCTGGCCGTAAGCCGCGTCTGTAAACACGGCGACTGCCTCTGTGAAGTTGCTCACCTGTGCATATGCTGCGTCTAGCCCTCTTGCCCTCTCTTCAAGCGCGGTCAGAGTGTCGTTTATACGTAGCGTCGCGACCACGGAGACTGTCGGCATCTTCACGGCGCCGAAGCTCCCGAACTGCCTAATTCTAAACTTCACGCGGAACTCGGCTTGGTTATCCACGAACAAGCTCCAGTAGTAGACCGTGGTGCCTGAGATCTGGGTGATAGTCGTCGGCGCGGTTTCGTAGAGAATGGCCAGCTTGTCGTCCGCCGGGATGGAGACTATCACCGGCACAGACACCGGCAACAAGGCGCGTAGCCCAAGCCTCAGCTCGACCACGGCGTCTTCGTCCGCCTTTAGAACGCCCCCGCTCAACGTCCCGTTTATGTACCTCAGCCCAACGTCCAGCGCCAGAAACGGCGGATACACGTTGCCTATTGCTTGCTCCAGCACGGCGGCCGAGTACGGAGGAAGGAGGACGCCGGAGATATTGAGGGGGGCTGGGCCGCTGTTTATCAGAACGTCACGGAGCTTGACGTTTGTAACCGTTTTGCCGTCTGGCTTTACGACGTAGGTCACCACTACGGTAGACGCCAGCAGGAGTTCAGCCGCTAGCAAGAGAAGGAGGAGGCTCCTCATAGGCCTATTAACTCGTCGAGGTGTTTCAGCTTCTCGTATACGGCGGCGGCTCGCTCCATATCTACCTTGAAGTCCCTCCTCGGGGGCTCGGCGGTTTCGTAGGCGCGTCCTCCGCGCATGTATACCACGCGCGTGGCTATACGCGCCACGTCTGGGTCGTGTGTGGCGATGAACACGGTGTTTTTCAGAAGCCGGTTTATTACGTATATAAGCCCCAGGACCAACGAGGCGTTGTCTAGGTCTATGTTCGACGTGGGCTCGTCGAGTATCAACAGGGGCGGGTTCGTGGCAAGCGCCCTGGCGATGGCCGCCCGCTGTTGCATGCCGCCGGACATCTGATGCGGATACAGCCGCGCCGCCTTCTCCAAGCCCACGAGCTCCAGCAAGACGCGGGCCCTCAGAAGCGCCAGCTCCCTCTTCACTCCGAGCGCCATAAGGGGAAGCGCCACGTTCTGATCCGCGGTTAAATAGGGTACCAGGTTGTAGCTTTGGAAGAGGTAGCCGATGTTTTTCAGCCTGAACCTCTCAAGTTGGCTCTCGGACAGTTTAGTAACGTCGATATTCATGATGCGCACCTCCCCGCTTGTCGGCCTGTCGAGCGTCGCTATGATGTTGAGCAGTGTGGTTTTGCCCGACCCCGAGGGGCCCATAAGCACCACGGCCTCGCCCGGCGACACCGCCAGCGACACGCCGTCTAAGGCCACGGTCTTCGCCGCGCCGTTGCTGTAGATCTTCGACACGTTGCGGAGCTCTACCGCCATAGCTGCATTATCTCCAGCGGCCTCAGCCTGGCGACTCTGTAAAGCGGCGAAACTGTGCCCACTACGGCGACCAGAAGCGAGGTGGCTAAGCCCAACGCGGCGTATTGTGGTCGGAAGGTTATAGGCACGTCGAAATTTATCCCCATTCCTATAAGCATCTCCTTAACTGCGTTTGCCCCGAAGAAGCCGACGACGATGCCCGCGACGCCGGCTACGGTTGCTATAAGCACAACCTCGGCCGCCACTGAGAGGAGGATGTCTCGAGACGGGATGCCCATGGCCTTAAGCAGGCCGAACTCCCTCAGCCGCTCCCTCGCCGTGATGGACATGACGGCGAAGGTGGTTATTGCCGCGGTGACAAGCGCCGCCCCGCTTATTACGGAAAACACCGTGTTGAGGGCGTTGAAGACCTGCGTGACGGTCTCCAGAAGAGCCTCCTGGGTGTACACCTGGGCTTCTCTATACGCCTCCTTCAGATCCCGGTAAAGCGGCTTAACATAGGCCTTGTCCCTGACGGTTATGAGGATTGCGTTGACGAAGGGACCCGTGCCTGTGTTCTCCTGGAGCCAATCCAGCGGCACCACCACCAGGTTAAGCCTAAAGGCGCCGACGAAGCCCTTGAGGAAGCTCCGCATTACCCCAACCACCTGCACCTGCAGGGTTTTCTCGCCGCCGGAGACCCCTGAGTACATCTTTACCTCAAGCACATCCCCTGGCTTAACCCCAAGCGATTCCTCCACAACAGCCTCCCCCCCAGACGCGGGGAGCCTACCCTCCTTGAGATCCACCGCGAAGTAATCCACATTCCTCAGCGGGATCCCCACGATGGAGACCACCTGTCCGTTGTAGAGACCCGTAGTTATCACGATGCCCTCCGCAGTCTCCACAGCCGCGTTGCTTCGCAACACATCCACGATGTATGTAGGGATGTTTATCGAGTCTGAGTAGATCATGATGTCGGCTGGGTACACCTTAAACAGCGTCTGCTCCACGTATTCCCTGGTCGCGTCGCTTACGACGACGAGGGCCACGAGTAGAGCCACGCCGACGCCGATGGCCAAGGCGGTTAGTAGGTACCGGACCGCCCTCGCCTTGAAGTCCCCGGCGGCGATGAGAAACACATGCTCCACACCTCCCCCCAGCTCCCCGTATAAATCATTTTGTACATATCTTTTTATAGAAGCGAGGCGCATCTTCGGCTGTGAGGAAGCTCGTGGCCGTCGCCGCCATCCTAGCGGCGGTCTACGTATACCTCGCCTTGCTGTCGCCGAAGGTATTCGACGTCCTCATTTACGACGAGTCTAAACTCATGCCGCAAGACATCGAGCCGAAGGTGGTAGAGGCAATCTTGAAAAACGGGACGCAAAGCGGCGCAGGTGACGGCGGCTTTAAACCTCTGCCGGTTGTCATATTCGGGCCCCGAGTCGAGGAGAAGGCCAGGAACCTATCCCGCCTCTTCCCCAACGCCACCACCGCGTGGACTATCCTAGACGAGGCGTTGAGGATCTACAACCAGAAGATGGAGGAGGCGGTGGAAAACGCCACTTCGCGGTTCAGAGAGGCGGCCTTGGAGATTTCTAACTCCACCAAGAGGATATGCGAAGACCTCGACCAGTTGGTGGGGGGCTACGAAGAGGCCCGGGAAAAGGCGTGGGGGCTTCTGCTGGGCACATACGGCGTCGTTGCGCTGGGCAGGTCGGTGGACAACCGCACGCAGAGGTTTCTGGAGCTATACGACAGATACATCGCTGTGCACGACGTAGATGTAGCGGTGAGGCTCGCCGCGGATGAGACATACGGCAACGTGTCTCGGTATCTGGTCAACGTGACCTGGAGGACTTGGGCCAGCCAGCCCGCCGTGGAAAACGTGACGGAGGCCATGCTCGCCACGAGGCTCAACAAAACGTTGATAGACCTAGCCCGCGCCGTGGCCGCAGTCGGCGTGAGGCAGTACGTCTATGTGCAGCTGATAAACCAGACCCCGCCGCTTGTCAGGCCCTACCTGCCCTACCTAGTCTGCGGCGGAGACGTGGAGAAGGCCGTAGAGATGTTTAAGTCTGATCTTGTGAGGAACTTAACGACGAGGTACCCCCCGCCTACTATATATTCAATAGCGGGCGCCGCCGACCTGGTGTACCAGGACAAATACGCCCTCGCCGTGGTCAAAAGCAGTGAGGAGATGCCCGACGTGCCGCCGCAACTCGGCGTGCCCGTCTCCACGTCCTTCCTCCTAAAAAGCTTCACACAAGTCGTGACAGAAGACGTGTCTAAAATCGACAGGTCCACAGCCGCCGCCCTCTTCACAGTGTTGCTCTACGTCATGGGGACCCTCGCGGCGCCGGTCCTCATAATCTCCGCCGTGGGCCTCACCTACCTCGGGGTCATGGGCTTCTTCTACCAAATCCACGAAATCCAGAAGACCTACTACCTGACTGTGTATATGGCGGCGCCGGTGATATTCGCCATAGGCGTCGACTACATGTTGCTCATGGTAAGCCGCTACGCCGAGGAGCGGGCCCTCGGCAGAGACAAGACAGAGGCCGTCAAGGTGGTGAGCCGCTACGCCAACAGATCCATAGCGGCCAGCGCAGCGGTAGTCGCCACCTCGCTGGGCTCCTTCGCCATATCCCGCCTACCCTTTATGCAGTCAATCGGCGTAGGCTACCTCATAACCACTCTCTTCATCGTCTTGACGGTCTTCTTAATATTACCTGCCCTCCTCTACCTACTCGGCGACAGGGTGTTCTGGCCCAAGAAAACCATCGCAGCCCACAGAGGCCGCTCTAGGTTGCTAGAAAAGGCAGTCGACACAGCTCTCAAAAGGCCCCTCCTAGTCGCCGTAGCCGCTACGCTGGTCACGCTTCTCTCCTTCCTCTTCCTAATCTCCACGCTTAGAATCACCGCAAACCCCGTCGTAGCCATGCCCGAGACTCAGTACAAAAAGGCGCTGGAAGTCGCGACGACCTACTTCAAAAACGTGACGGCGCTCTCCACCACATACATAGCCATGAAGAACCCGCCGCCCCCCGAACTGTTGCACGAGGTGGAAAAACTGCCAAACTACGTCAACTACACCCTAGAGAAACGCGGCGACTGGTACATAGTCGCCGTCAAACTATCGCTGGAAGACACATCTGACAAGCTACTTGACGTATACAGACGGCTAGACCAGCTCCGCGCCTACTACGGCCCCTATCTAATCGGCGGAGCCGCCTCTTGGAAAAATGTGATATTTAACGAAATATATGTCAAGTTCTGGAGCCTCCAAATCTACGTGGTCATAGCCACCGTAGTCCTCATACTCGCCTTTCTGCTCAAAAGCTTCCTCATACCCCTCCGCCTAGTGGCCACAGTCCTCATGTCGATAGTCTGGAGCCTAGCCGCCGAGGTGGCGCTTTTCCAAGAAGCTCTGGGCCAGCCCACCTACTGGCTGGTCCCGGTGTCGCTCTTCGCCTTCTTAATGGCCATAGGCACAGACTACGACATCTTCATAATCACCCGAATAAGAGAAGAAATAGAGAAGGGGCTGGACGAAAAAGAGGCCATAAAAACAGCCATTGTGACAACAGGCCCGGTTATCACAGGAGCGGCCATAGTGCTTGCCGCCGCCTTCTCCACCCTCATGTTGTCTCAGACCTTGTTGCTCAGACAAATAGGCTTTACCATTGCCCTAGCAGCCCTACTCGACGCATTTATAATACGCCCCCTCGTAGTCCCCGCCCTCATAACCCTCGCCGGCAGGTACAACTGGCTCTGGTTCACAGGATACAGCGTGCCGATCCGCCGCACAATTTAATTACCGAGTTAAGCAAAGCCGTGGAGCGCGTCTACGCAATACTCAGAAGGCTAGGCGAGGCCGACCTCGAGACAATAATCGCCGAGGCACTGAAGGAGGGGATCCCCCCGCCGGTGGCGACGCGGCACCTCATGCGTTTGGTAGAAAAGAGACGCGTCGCGGTCATATGTGATGTCGCAGTGAGATACAGGCCTACGCCCCCTGACGGACCTCCCGACGCAACGCCTAGAGACACTTAACTAGGCCTCTGGAGGCGTCCCCCGCCGCCTAGTGGATATAAGCCGCGCCGGCCACAACGTAGCCACTACTACAGAAAACAGGCCTCGCCGCCGCGGCCCAAATATACGCCCAGAGGCGTTGACCGCCTGCCCTGGTCGCGTATGTCGCCGTGTTGGGCTTGTTCTCATCGTGGAGTCCCACATCGCCATGCGCAAGATAATCGCGGCCGTTGAGGATAAAGTTTAATTAGTCGCGGCTATAAGCATGTGATGCGCTTCGGTTCCGGCACGTTGCGTCTTGAGGCGGCGTGTGTTGGGTTATGAATTTCTTGGTGAGTTTCTGGGGCCTCCTGGTGCGGCAGGTGGACTTCTGGGGCACGTGGCGCGACGTGTTGCACAGACGTGGAGACCCCGGCGTGGTGGATGCCGTGGCTTGGGTCGTGGAGGGGGTGAACAACGCCGGCTACGAAGTACCGCTACGGGCCATCGCCAGGGTCATAGCCTCAAAGACCGGCCGCGATCCCGTCCTCCTCGCCAGGGAGTTCATAGAGGAGGTAAAAAGCCGGCTGACGCCTATGCCCTGCGCCGTGGAGTTCCTCAGATGGGCTAAGGAGGCCGGCAAGGTGGCTGTTGTCTCAAACACTCCCTGTAGATGCTTCCCAGAGCTCTTCCTAGAGGCCAGCGGCGTTGCCGTCGACGCGCTTATAACCTCCGACGTTTTGCTGAGGCGGAAACCCCTCAAGCCGGTGTTTACCCACGCCCTGAGGAGAATAGGGGCGAGGCCCCACGAGGCCGTGTATATAGGAGACGGCGATGAGGACTTAGGCGCCATGGGCGCCGGGCTACTCACCATCATGGTGGGGAGGGAGGGCGGCCACCTGAGCTTTTCCACGCTCTGCGACGCTTGGAGCTGGGTTAAGGCCAACCTCGCAAAAGACTAAAATATAGGTCCGAGTCTCTCCGTGATCACATGTCCGCGTTGCGGGATGCCGGAGTGGGAGGCCCTGCCCGCGCC
>JAVVGH010000005.1:0-18135 GCA_032249215.1 Pyrobaculum sp. | reverse complement strand
GCGTCTGGGGTCAAGGTGAGGCTGGTGGTTGTAAACTGCTAAGGTTTTTCCTGGCTCGTGTTCAAGCTGGTATGAGACTAGAAATAGTGTTTATACCGGTGATATTCGCGCTCGCGGTGGCGGCTATGCTGTTCATCAAGCCGGTTGAGGTGCGCAAGACTGACCTGTCTGCGGTTTTTCTCTACTGGCCGGAGGCGTATAAATACGCAGAGGTGGGAGACCCATCTGTGATCTACAGAGTGGTCGGCTTCGTCATATGTACCGCTTCAGGTCGGATAGAAGCATACCCAGGCCTGGCCTATAAGGTGTTAAGTCTTTACTGCCGTTTTAAGCCATGATAGAGGAATACCTCGACCTCGTGGCAGTGATGTTGATGGCCGCCACGGCGCTTTCCCTAATCTTCGGCGTCCAGTATATTTCTACACCTTCTGTATGTCAAGCAGTTAAGCTTGTGTTGGAGAATCCAGGCTCGGAGCTTCGCATCTACGGAAGGTTTGAAATAAGAAACTACACAGACCGCCTCTACATAACCTGTGGGTTGTGGGTGCCTAAAGACCAAGTGTTAACAATTGAGAAGACCCAGGGGTACATGATAATTGGAAGCACGGCGGAGGGAAAGCTCTATATACGTTAAATAGTGATACATATTGTTAAACATGCACAATGCGTATCTGACGAAGCGGCTCCGATTTTTAAAAGATCCACTAGACGTGAGAACTTGCGACATGTCCGGCGAATCTTCTATAGTTTTCTTCGGCGTGCCCTGGGACGGCGCAGTTGCCGGTAGACCAGGCGCACGATATGCGCCGGCGCACATAAGAACTGCCTTATGTAGCCTCCCCAAACGCTTCGACTTGGAAGACATGGGGGATATAGACGTCGTGATAGGAGACGCGGAGGAGACTTGGAAAAGAATTAAAGAGACCGCCAAGGCCTTGATCAACCGGCGCCAACTCCTCATAGCTGGCGGCGACCACTCTGTGTCGGCCTTTACATATCAAGGCCTGGCGGAGGGGAGGCGCCTCGGCTACATTGTGCTAGATGCTCACCTAGATTTACGTACTACCTCCGAGGGTTTGACAAGCGGGTTAACAACAAGATTAATCCGCGAATATGCAAAAGAGGCGCCGATTACCGTAATTGGAGTTAGGCCGTGGGCAAATCCACAGTACATGTTTAACCTAGCCGAGAAGCTAGACGTAGACTACTACACAATAGACGACTTAGAGAAACTTGGCCTAGACGAAGTAGTAGACCGAGTTGTTTCGCGTCACAAAGACGTACAGAACTACATAAGTATAGACCTAGATGTAGTAGATCCTGCGTTTGCGCCAGGTGTAAATGCGCCGAGCCCTGGGGGGTTGTCCACCAGAGAGACAATAAAACTCGTGGCTAGTCTTTCAAAGGCGCTTAGACCGATAGCAGTTGATACGGTGGAGGTGTCGCCTCCATACGATGTTGGCAACGTCACATCGAACCTAGCGGCTGTGCTTCTTTACGTGTCGGTATGGCAGTAGAAATAGGTAAAAGACTAGAAATAGGCCAAGTGGTCCAGGTGGCTTTATTTAACACAGAGGTCACGATGCCGTCTGACGTAGAGGAAAAGATTGAGACAAGCCGAAGACTTTACCTAGAGGCGCTAAGGAGGGGGGAGCAGATCTACGGCGTGACCACAAGCCTCGGCGAGTTAGTAAAGGTAAAGACAACTCCCAGCGGCGAGAGAATCTTGTTGGAACACGCCGCAGGCGTTGGCGAAGTCGCGCCCAGGGAGTGGGTGAGGGCGGCCCTACTTATTCGTGCTCATCAACTGGCGTTGGGCTACAGCGGCGTCCGGACGAAGGTCGTCAAGACTCTTGTCGAGTTGTTAAACAAAGATATAACGCCCGCGGTACCTAGATATGGCAGTGTGGGGGCAAGCGGAGATCTAGCCCAGCTCTCTCACATAGCGTTGACGTTAATCGGCCGAGGCTACGTACTTATGGACGGCGTCCTACTACCGGCGGAAGAGGCGTTGAAAAGAAGAGGCATAAAGCCTCTTGATCTAGACCCAAGAGAGGCGTTGGCGTTGATTAACGGGACCTCGTTCTCCACAGCGGTGTTGGCGTTGGCCGTATGGCGCATAGAGCGGTTGGTAGAAAAATACTTGGAGACGTCGGCGTTGTTCCTCTACGCAGTTGGGGCCAACTGGAAGGCGTTGGCAAAAGAGACTCAAGTTAAGAGACATCCCGGCATTGAGAAAGTGGCTGGTATGCTGGAGTATGTCGGCGGTGGAAAACGCCTAAACGACCCCTACTCGATAAGATGCATACCGCAGATAATGGGCGCCGTCTACGACTCAGTGGGGTGGGTAAGAAAGATAGTAGAGGACGAGATAAACTCGCCCAGCGACAACCCAATCATTTTACCCTCCGGTTCCAGGCCGACGTGTCATTTCCACGGGCAGCACATAGCAATAGCCGCAGACGTATTAGCGATAGCGCTAGCCGCCTGGGCAAATCTAGTAGAGCGCCAAACTGCTCAGCTTCTACGTGGCGAAGTCACAGGAAAACCTGACTTTTTGGCCACGGAGCCGGGAAGCGTGGGCGACATGATATATCAATACACCGCGGCATCTCTCGCGGCTAAGATAAGAGCTTTGGCATCACCTCACTCGATACATAACATACCTACAAGCGGGCTACAGGAGGATGTAAACTCTATGAGCCTCAACGCGGCCGTGAGACTACACGACATGCTCAACCTCTTAAGACACCTCCTCTCGATACACCTCGTGGTGTCTCTCGACGCGACAAACTGCGCCGACTGCCCCCCGAAGACGGCGGAGCTGTATCAGAGGCTTAAAAGCCTGACGCACGGCAAAATCCCCAGCGAGAGAATCGAGGCCGCAGGCGAGATATGGTATTAATAAAGGTCAAACAGTTGGTATCTGCAGAAAAAACGCCGTGGACGGCCGGCGACCCCGTATACATCTTACAAGACGCAGCCGTGGCGGTGAAAAACGGCGTTGTGGCAGACTTGGGCTATTGGGAAGACCTAAAGAGGAGATACGCCACGGAGGAGGTGTGGGACTTCGGCGATAGTCTGCTAACCCCCGGGCTCGTAGACCCCCACACCCACCTTCTATTTGCAGGCTCTCGCGAGGACGAGTTGGAGAGAAAACTAATGGGTGAGAGCTATGAGGAGATAACAAGAAAAGGCGGCGGCATTTACAAGACGACGCGGGAGACAAGAAACGCATCGACAGAGCAACTAAAGAAAATCCTAGAAAAGAGGCTACAATCCGTGGCTAAATTCGGCACAACAACGGTAGAGGTTAAGACGGGCTACGGCCTAGACCCGGAGGAGGAGCTGAGGCTGGCCCAGGTGATACGCGGCGTCAGAAGCTACGTAGATGTGGTCTCCACGTTTCTCGTCCACATACCGCCTCAACACGGCCGGGAGACGTATCTTAAGCAGATAATAGGCGCGTTGCCGCGGGCCGGCACGAAATACGTCGACGTCTTCTGCGACACGGTGGCGTTCAACGTGGAGGAGACAAAGACTGTTCTAAAAGCCGCCAACGCGTTGGGCTACCGGCTTAGGCTACACGCCGACGAGCTGGCTTATATAGGCTGTAGCGACCTGGCGGAGGAGCTCCCCATAGACTCCCTAGACCACCTCCTCCACACGCCGCCTGAAAACGCCGAGAAGATGGCGAAGAGGGGCGTTGTGGCCACGTTGCTCCCAGTCACAATCCTCGCCTTAAGAACCCAGAAGAAGCCGCCGGTAGACGCGTTAAGAAGATACAAAGTACCCATGGCGATCGGGACTGACTTCAGCCCCAACAGCTGGTGTCACAACATGCAGACCGCGATGGAGCTCGCAGTGTACCTCCTGGGGCTCACCCCCCTCGAGGCGCTGATGGGGGCGACCGCAAACGCGGCGTATAGCCTCCGTCTGACAGACCGGGGCGTAATAGCGCCAGGCAAGGTGGCGGATCTCGTGGTGTGGGACGTACCTAACTACCACTGGCTGGCGTATGAAATCGGAAGAAACAAAACCAAGGTAGTTATAAAGAGGGGGGCTCCTATCTACCTAAGTTCTTTTTAACCTCCTCATACTCCTTCCACTCCTCCTTCACCCTCTTGTATGTGTACTCGCTTATGCGTCCCTCCCTCCAGGCCTCCTCCATCACTCTGAGAGACTTCTCCTCAAGCCTTCTGTGGATGGGTATCCTTATCCCCTTTGTCAACGCGGTCTTCAAAGCCCTTGGGTACCCGGCGTGGGCGTGCCTCACGACGCCTATGCCTGGATCCACCGTGAACACCCTAAGCGCCTTCTCCTCAGCCAGCTGCGTCCCGTCTACGACCATGCCAAAACCCGCGTGTAGCGAGTAGCCTATCCCAACGCCGCCACCGTGGTGGAAACACGTCCACGTCGCGCCCACTGCAGTGTTGAGGGCGTAGTTCAGCACAGGCCAGTCGCCCACTGCATCGCTCCCATCAAGCATGGCCTCAGTCTCCCTATAGGGCGACGCCACCGAGCCGGTGTCTAGGTGATCTCTCGCGAACCAGATCGGCCCCGAGAGCTCGCCCCTCCTCACCATCTCACTGACGAGCTTGCCGAACTCAGCCCTCTCGCCGTAGCCGAGGTACACGACCCTGGCAGGTAGGCCTTGGAACTTTACATGCTTCTTGGCGTTTTGAATCCACCTAACAAGCCTCCAGTTGCGGCTGTATACGGACAGAATCACGTCGTCGAGCTTATAGATGTCCTTTGGTTCTCCCACCAGGCTCGTCCACCTAAAAGGCCCCCTCCCCTCCTCAAACATAGGCCTGAGAAACTCCATCTGTCCAGGAATTTTAAAGGCCTGCTCAACACCGGCGTCGTACGCCTGCTTCCGCAGATTGTTGCCGTATTCAAAAACCACGGCTCCTCTCAGTTGATGTGTGAGAAGGAGCTCCACATGTCTCGCCATGGAACGCTTGGCAAGTTGCATATACCTCTCGGGGTCGGTCTGCCTCAGCTTCGCCGCCTCCTCCACGGTGAACCCCATAGGCACATACGCCAGAGGGTCATGAGCCGGCGTCTGGTCGGTCACGAGGTCAGGTACCACGTTCTCCCTCACCAGCTTCTCGTGGAGCTCAACGGCGTTAGCCAACACGCCTATGCTCACGGCTTCCCTCCTCTCCCTCGCCCTTAAGGCCATGTCCACAGCCTTCTCCAGGTCGTCGGTCCATGTGTCCAGATACCCAGTCGCTATCCTCCTCTCGATCATCCTCCTGTCGACATCTGCTATCAAAGCCACGCCGCCCAGCATCTTTATCGCAAGCGGTTGGGCGCCCCCCATCTCCCCGAGGCCCGCGCTCACCACCAGCCTGCCCTCGAGAGACCCGCCGAAGTGTCGCTCAGCCGCAAAGCCGATAGTCTCATAAGTCCCCTGCAGAATGCCCTGCGTCCCAATATACGCCCAGCAACCGGCGGTCATCTGGTGGTAGGAGATCAACCCCCGCGCCTCTAGCTCCCAGAAATACTTCCAGTCAGCCCATTTAGGCACCAACACCGCGTTGCTCATCAACACGCGCGGCGCCCTCAGGTCGGTCTTAAACACAGCCACCGGTTGCCCCGACTGTATCACAAGCGTGTCGTCTCTCTCCATGGAGATCAACGTGTCCACTATCGCTTCGAAGTCGTCCCAAGACCTCGCCGCCTTCCCGCTACCTCCATATACCACGAGGTTCCTAGGATCCTTGGCAACCTCCGGATCCAAAACGTGAAACAGCATCCTCAAGACGCCTTCTATCTGCCAGTCTCGGCTCCACACGTAGAACTCGTACCCCTTTATTGCTCTGACGGCACGTGTCTCAGGGTCGTAGAAGCCGGCCGAAATAAGCTCCTCAATAGGCCTACCCTTATACCTACTCGGCACGCTCATGTATCTGATATATAGGATACTTTTAACTATTTAGAAAAACTCCGTCAGCGGTTTTGCCGACCTGCCGAGGAGCCTCAAGGGGTCTGCACCCACCCTCTCGACGTATAGCCTATACCCCTCGTCGATGGGCCTCAACGCAACTCGCCTCAGGGTTTCCCGGATCTGCCAGTTCCCCACAGACACGAAATACCTCTCGCCGATCAATCTGACGATGCCCACAGAGCCCCGCCTGCCCATAGACGCCAGCTTCTCCAACACGGCGACTCTAGCCGCCTCAAACCCGCCGTCCATGGTGGACCGAACACCACGCACGTCCTCCCTCACCAATATCTCCGCAACCCCGCCCCCAGACTGCCACCTCTCGAGGTAGGCAAACCTGAGGGGACCTGGAACAACCGCCACAAGGTATCTGTTGTCTAGGTACTCGCCGTAGCCGTAGAGCGTCTGCGGAACCTCGGGCAGATCCCTCACCCTAGACGCCAGCCAGTCGCCCACCGCCACGTCCACAGCCGTTATGCCCCACCGCGATGGGACGAGCCTCCTCCTGTGTCTAGCGCCGAGGAGACCGAGGGCAAACGCCCTCTGGATGATGTAGAGATCTACGCCCTTTGAGTAAAGCTCCACAACGGCCTCGCCAGCGGCCACGTCCTCTGCGATCAGCCGGTCCAGCTGCCGGGGCACCACGGGGTTCTCCACTACCCTAGCCCTCTCCAGCGGCGCCCGGGGGCCCATCGGCTTCTCGCGCAGATCGAACCTCACCTGCGGAGCCGGCGGCTTGGCCAGCTTCATCTCCACGTCTACGGGTCTCGCCGACACGGCCACGTATGGGAGCTCCCCGAGCTCCCACGGCGTCTCGGCGCGCTTAACGCCAAAGGTCACGTAGCTCCGAAGCCTCGCGATCTCCTCAAGCGGCAACCCCCACAGGAGGCTGGGGTCCTCATACCGCTTGGCCTCCTCTCCGAAGACCTCCGGCGGCTCGCCGATATAAACCGCCACCTGTGGCCACCCGTACTCGCCCACCACGGCGGCGGGGGGAGACGAGCCGAAGACCTCGGCCCCTGCCGCCTTGCTGAGCGCGATTTTAAAGGCGGAGATCCTGTCTTTAATGGGGCACCTCGGCAAGCCGCATAACAGCTTGCGGCCTTGGCACTTCACACAGATGCTCACGTTAAGTAGGGAGGTCTATAAAAAAGAGCTGTTTAAAGCCCTGTCGAGATCCTCAATGAGATCCTCTGGGTCCTCAAGCCCCACCGATAGCCTGACCAAATCCTCCGTGATGCCGAGCGTCTTCCTATCCTCCTCAGGTATGGGGGAGGCGGCGCTGGCCACCGGGTAGGTGGCGATGCTCTCCACCCCGCCGAGGCTGGGGCCGGGGGTTATGATCCTCAGCGACTTGAAGAACTTCACCGCGGCGTCTCTGCCGCCTCGTAACTTGAAGGAGACCACTGCCCCGAACTTGTCGCCGAAGAGCTTCCTCGCGATGCCGTGGTTTGGATGGGTGGGCAGACCGGGGTAGATGACCTCGCTCACCTTGCTGTGTTCGGCCAAAAACTCGGCGACTGCCATGGCGCTTCTGCACTGCCTCTCAAACCTCACAAAAAGAGTCTTGACGCCTCTAAGCGTCAGAAAGGCCTCGAAGGGTTGCATGATTCCGCCCAGCATCGCCCTCCAGAGCCACAGATCCTCCAGGTGCTCCCGCCGCGCCACCACGGCGACTCCGCCAACCACGTCGTTGTGGCCGGCGAGGTACTTGGTGGCTGAATGCACCACCACATCTGCGCCGTAGGAAAGAGGAGTAGCCAACACAGGCGTGGCGAAGGTGTTGTCCACCACAACCACAGCGCCGAAGTCCTTAGCCGCCTTAACTACCGCCGGCACGTCCAAAACCCTCAGCGTCGGGTTCGTTATGGTCTCCAGAAACACCATCCTGGGTCTAGCCTCCTTGATCAACTCCACAAACACGTCGGTGTCTGGAAACCCCTTTCGTAGCCTTACGCCGAATTTATCAAGCGAGCCGAGAAGCCTAAGGGTGGCTCCATAAGCCTCCATGGTCGTCGCAACAGCGGCGTCTGCGTTTAAAAACGAGAAGAAGACGGCCGAGAGCGCCGCCATGCCGCTGTTGAAGGCAAGGGCGTCAAGCCCGCCCTCCAGCCTGGCCACCACCTCCTCCAGGGGCCTCAGGGTGGGGTTCTCCTCCCTGCTGTACTTAAGGTCGAACCCCCTGTCAGACTTGGCGGCCTCCCCCTCCATCCTGAAGACCGCGGTCTGGTAGATTGGGGGATGCAACGAGCCGTAGGGGTCCACATTTCTGTACCCCCTCACGGCCACGGTGCCCCTACGCATTACACCTCCTTTTAGCTTCCTATATAAATCTTTGCCGCCCTATAGTATAAACATGGAGATATAAATATAATAAAGGAAATTTATAGGATATTAAAGGGCGAATCTTTGAATATCTATAGAGAAGAGTGTGTAGAGAGTATGCGAATTTCAGCCTCCGTTTTTATTTAAAAACCTGCGAAACAAGGCCCATGTGGTTAGAGAAGCCCTGGTGCTAGACAGCAACGACGACTTGGCCCCCCAGCTGGCAAAAATGCTCTCAGACAACGGCTATGTGGTTAGGGTGCTCGCCACGCGGGAGCGGGCGAAGATATTCGAGAAGGAGCCTGTCTACATACACACGCTGATTGAGAACTACGAAAAGATCGTCAAGGAAATCGATTTCTCACACGTGGAGGTGGCCGTGTTCCCCTCGCCCAACGAGATGTTAAACCTCTCGCTGGCGCGGTTGGCTAAATCCCAAGGCGTCCCCATGGTGGTCATCGTGGCGAGAAGCGCCTCCGTCGCCAAGCAAGCGGAGGACGAAGGCATAACGGCGATAATCACCTACCACTGCGTGGTGTCCAGGTTGCTGAGGATGCTCAACCTCAAATTTACTAGGATTATACCAATAAAGGGCGGCGTCGCCCTCCTCGAAATGCTGGTGACGTCCGACTCCAAAGTGCTGGGCCGCTCCGTAGGGGAGCTGGAGGAGGAGACGGGCGCCAAAATCGCCGTGGTCAGAGACGACGGCTTCATATCGGCGAAAGACGCCGAGATACAAGAAGGCGATTACCTAATCGCGGTGGGGCCCCAGGAAGACCTGCAGACGTTGGCGGATTAGCCGGTCCCCCGGCGAGTAGATTGAAACTCGGCGTAGACGCGGTCAAGCACGGCGTATTTCAGCTCGTCCTCCTGGCGCGGGTCCTTCAACACGCCTCTAACGACGATGACCACACCCCTGACCCCGATCTTCTCAACGTCTACGCTGAGCCTCTCCAGCCCATACTCCTTAGCCACCTGCCCCACCACATCCTTCACCCTCCTCAGCTCCTGCCAACGGGGCACGAAAAGCCTGATCCTGACCTCATGCCCCTCCGGCGCCTTGACCCGTCTAAACGGCCTCCGCAACAATACGGTGTATGGTATATAGACGTACTCCCTCCTCGGGTCCCTCACCACCACGTAGGTATCCTCCAACGAAGTGATGTAGCCGCGCATGTTGTCGAGCTCCACGTAGTCGCCCACGTGGAGATCTAACACCCTAGTCACGAAAAGACCGGTGAGGTACTGCTCCAACACGCGCCAGGTCCCCAGCATGAGGACGCCCATAGCTATTACAAACACGGCAAGCACCAGGAAGAACAGATTATGCATCTGCGTCGCCGGCGAGGCGATCGCCAAGAAGAGCGATATGGAGAAGAGCAACGCCAAGAACTCTACGAGGTACATCTGCTCCTTCGTCAAGGCCTTGGAGAAAAACCTCTTCACGGAATATATAGCCATGAGAAACACCATGACGGCCGCGACGCCGCCTAAAACAACGGAGGTGAAGTCCACGTATGAAATACAGCTCTTTTAAATATCAGTACCTAACCCCTCCAAACACCTTCTTCAATATGTCGTGGAACTCAGACGCCTCGTCTTGTTTATACAAGGCGTGGTATATGGCGTCAATCCTCTCGCGGAGCAACTTAAGCTCCGCCGAGGCCACCAGAACCCTGGTCTGCAACACCGCGTCAGGGTTCACCGAGATGCTGTCAATACCCGCCCTCACCAAGAACTCCACCAGTTGCGGATACACCGAGGGGCCCTGCCCGCATATAGACACGGTGCGCCCCATCTTGTGGGCCCTCCTGATGATCTCATATATGGCCTTCAACACTGGGGCCTCCCGCTCGTCGAAATACTTCGGGTTGATCCTCACCAGGAAGTCGTTGTCGCGGTCCACCCCAAGCACCAGCTGAGTCAGATCGTTGGAGCCTATGGAGAAGCCGTCGAAATACTGCGAAAACTCCTCAACTATAAACGCGATTGAAGGCACCTCAGCCATGGCCCACACCTTGAAGTCGCGGTCCCGGTGTAGCCCCTCCTCCTCCAGAAGCCTCGCGAACTGCTCGGCCTCCCACACAGTCCTCACAAACGGCGCCATAACCCACACGTTGGCGAGTCCCATCTCCTCCCTAGCCATCTTCACAGCCTTGAGCTCAAGCCTAAAGGCCTTCTCGTACTGCGGCGAGACGTAGCGAGATACGCCGCGCCAGCCCAACATGGGGTTGCGCTCCTCCGGTTCGAACTTCTCGCCTCCTTCCAAGCTCTTGTATTCGTTGGTCTTAAAGTCGCTGAACCTAACCACCACGGGCCTCGGGTAAATCGCCGAGGCGACCTTGGCGATGCCCTCGGCCATCTTAGTCACGAACTTGTGCTCCTGCCCCACGGACAATAGATAAAGCGGGTGTTGCCCAACCCAGCTGGAGATGACGAACTCAATCCTCATGAGGCCAATGCCGTCAAACGGGAGGTCCTTATACTCGTCTATCTTCTCCGGCTCGCCCAAGTTCATATACACCTTGGTGCCTGTGGGCACGGCGCGGTATATATGAAGTATGATCTCCCTAGGCGGAGCCACCGCGGCGGCCTCCGCGGCCTTCTTCTCCTCCGCCTTCGCCACGGCGCCGGCCAGCACCACGCCCTTGCCCCCATCTACCGTGTAGACCTCGCCCTCTTTCAAGGCGGAGGTGGCATTGCCCGTCCCAACCACGGCGGGTATGCCCAGCTCCCTGCTGACTATGGCGGCGTGCGAGGTCCTGCCGCCTTCGTCTGTCACTATGGCCGCTGCCAGACGCATGTAAGGCACCCAGTCTGGGTCTGTCATCTTAGTGACGAGTATGTCGCCTTTCTTCAGCTTCTTCTTGGCGTCTTCAAGCGTGAGACATATCTTGGCGGCGCCTACCGCCACCCCGGGGCTGGCGGCTATGCCCTTAACCACCACAGTCCCCGCAGGCGCCTCCTCAGCCCTCTTAGGCGCCTCCTCCCTCCTAGACCACACGGTCTCAGGCCGTACCTGAAGCACGAAGAGGTTTTGGGGAAACTGCATGTCTGCATCAACGGCGAACTCTATGTCTACGGGATAGCCGTGGTGTTGCTCAAGCTTCACGGCCATCCTAGCCAGCTCCACCACCTCCTGGTCAGTGAGGGCCGGCGCCTCCGCCTTCTCACGAGGTAGCTCAACCTCCTTGGTGAGCCCCGCCTCGTCTCTCACCACAGCCAGCCTCTTCACGGAGATCCTCTTTTCCACAATCTTCAACGTGGATTTGTCTACGATGAACTCGTCCGGGGTTACTACACCCCTTACAACGCCCTCCCCAAGCCCCCAGCTCGCCTCGATCACGACCTTGCTTCTGTCTCCGTTGGTGGGGTCGAGGGTAAACATCACCCCCGCCGACCTGGCGCTGACGAGCTTCTGGACCACCACCGCCATCAAGCTCTTCTCGTGGGGGATTCCCATCTTATCCCTGTAATAAAGCGCGCGAGCAGAGAAGAGAGAGCTCCAGACTTTCTTCGTGTAGTATACCACGTTCTCCACGCCCCTCACGTTGAGGTAGGTGTCTTGCTGACCAGCAAAAGACGCCTCGGGGATGTCCTCGGAGGTGGCGGAGCTCCTCACGGCCACAGCCACGTTTTTCACGCCGGTTATATCGCAGAGCCGCTTGTATGCCTCGGTTATTTCCGCCTCCAGATCAGAGGGCAGAGGCGAGTTCTCAATCAAGTTGCGTATCACACTACTCGCCTTCTCGTACTCGTCGGGCTCGCCTTTAGAGATGAACTCCCTAATTACCTCCTTTATCTTTTCCCTCAACCCAGTGACGTTGAGGAAATAAAGAAAAGCCTCGGAGGTAACGACGAAGCCGGGCGGCACCTGGACTATGCTCGCCACTTCGCCGAGGTTAGCCCCCTTGCCCCCCACCAGAAGGACGTCTTTCTTCCCCACCTCGTTTAGCCACTTGATAAACCGCATGTGGGCGAGTACACCACGGTATATAAGTATAACTCACTATATAGTACTATATAATATCATTATATTTAATGACCTATCCAAATAAAACGCGAAAATAGATCTATGAAAATCCGTTACACAACTTTGAACCGGAGCCTTGTGAGATTTGCATACTTCTTGTACACGGACCGAAACACAGCTCTGGATCTCGGCGGCTTCACTGAGGTCACAACTCTGGAGAGCCTCCTGCCGCAGTATACACACCTCCGGATGCCCCCGCCGTATATCAAGTAGTCGATTCCGCAGTGAAGACACCTCCCGACCTCCGGCAACTCGCCAACCTCCTCAACCTCCACAGGGACCCAGCCACCCACCAGCACAAGCCCGTCTACATAAGGCGCGAAGTCCCCCGCACCCTCAAGCGTAGTGGCGACGAGCACGTCGAAAGGCTTATGTACAGCCTCAGCCACGTTCCTCACGGTGTTTACAAGCTCCTCGACATTGCGGGGCTCCAGCAACACGAACCTCGCGCCCTCTCCATATCCCCCCCGGGAGAACTGAAGCTCCTCCAACACCCCGTCTGCGCCGCCGGCGAAAGCCGCGTCTACCCCGTCCTCCCCCAGCTCTCTGCTGACGAAGACCTTCACGCCGAGGGCCTTGGCCATCCGCACGGTAGTCGCCACGGACATGAGGCGGGCCACCGCGGGGTCGCAGTCGCCGAAGGGCTCGCCAAGCGCAATGGGAGTCCCGTCGACGGGGGATTTCGAGCAGAGCCACGACCCGGCGAACACGGCGACGGGGGGCCCGCGCACATAGGCGAGATACATGGCTTATAAATCATGGGGTAGATAAAACTGTGCTACTCCTCGCCCGGCTGTTTGAAGGCCCCAACAACGGGATGGCCTACGCAGTGGCGCCGCTGGAGGACAAATACAAGGTGATACCCACCAGAAACCCCATCGTGGACGCCCAAGCCTTCAAGGCCCGGGGGGAGGAGGTGTTGATACTCTACAGCCTCTCAACCCCCACATTCGTGGAGCATTGGCGCGAGGTGGCAGAGGCCGCGTCGAGGTTCCCGGTGGCGGCGGGCGGCCCCCACGCGGCGGGGGACCCCATCACCCTGGCGAAGCTCGGGGTCAAGTACGTGGTGGTGGGAGACGGCGAAGCCGCGTTGCCCGCCATTGTGGAGAGGGAGCTGGGGCTGAGAGACGAGCCCCCTCCCAATACCGTGGTTATTGAAGACGGCAGGGTGAAGACGGGGCGCCGCGTCTACGTCGAACTGGTGCACAAAACGTATAGCGAGGCCTTGTCTATCTATCCGCCCATAGAGATAATGCGGTCGTGCAACTACAGATGCGCCTTCTGCCAGACGTGGAGCCAGGGGTTGGTGAGATATAGGCCGGTGGACAGCGTGGCGGCCCTCGCCAGGGCTTACACGGCGAGGGGGCTCGGCGACATCAGATTCATCGCGCCGGTGGGCTTTTTATACGGGTCGCAAGACGGCAAGACGCCAAACGTCGACGCGCTCGTTGCGCTCCTCAAGGCCGTGAAGGAGGCCGGGGGCCGGCCGTACCTCGGCACCTTCCCCTCCGAGACCCGCCCCGAGACTGTGACTAGGGACGTCCTCAGGGCTATAAAGCCCTACGTCGCCAACCGCCGCCTCTCCTTTGGCCTCCAGACAGCCTCAGAAAGACTATTGAAGGCCATGAAGAGAGTCCACGACGTAGCCGCCGTGGAGGAGGCAGTGAGGACTGCAGTCTCCATAGGCTTCAGGCCGGTGGTAGACGTCATAGGCGGACTCCCCGGCGAGGAGGAGGAGGACGCGGCGTCTACAGTGAAGGAGATGGAGAAGCTGATATCTATGGGGGCTCTAATACGCATGCACTACTTCATCCCGTTGCCGGGGACCCCACTGTGGGGACGAAGACCAGCCCCGCCGCATCCGCTATACGGCGACTTCATCAAACGCCACAGGAAGAAGGTGGAGGGCTACTGGGAGGAGCAGATAGAGCTGAGCAGGAAGATACTGAAGACCTACGAGGAGCTACGGGCCTACCTCCGCACGCCCCTCACGACGCCGAACTCCTCAGCCAGCTGAAGATACCACATGGCGATTCTCCTCGCCAGGTGCCACACCGCCGAGGACGCAGGAACCCCAACCACCTCCTCGGCGACCTCCGGCACTATCTTCTCGGCGACTTCGCGCGCCAGCCGCTCCACCACCTCCTCCGCCGAGGATCCGGCCATGCCCCTAATTTCCTCAAAGACGGCGGAGGTGGGGAACACCTCATCCACCCGCTCCCCAAGGCCGCGCTCCTCCAACTTTCTGAAGTAGGCGAACACGAGCTCGTCAATACTGCTGGTATTGATACCCATACTGCTCGTAGTACCTCCTCACAGCCTCCTCCCTCCTCCGCTCGCGCCACTCGGCGAGGCCGATTTCCATCAGCTTCGCGCCTATGAGGCCGATGACCAGAAGCACAACGCCCCTCACCACGCCGATTCCCAGGTAGTAGGGGTCCGGAACGCCCTGTATCTTCAGTTGCCCCAGTACCGGCGCTGTCACGTTGAGGGTGGTTTTAGGCACCTCTGCCGTATAGAGAAGTAACGCGTTTACCACTGCGAAAACCACGAGGACCGCCCCGGCCGCGAGGAATATCACCGCGGTGATGAAGGGCTTCACGGTAGCTTGTAACCTCTCTTATTTATCTATTGCCTTGATGTCGGCGCATAGGTCGTGGAACCACGGCACGTCGACGTTGTCAAGCCTCCACCTCTGACGCACGAAGCTCCGCTCAGGCGTGGTGTAGACACCGCGTCGATACGCGTAGTACCCCGTCAGCGCTATCATGGCGCCGTTGTCCCCCGCGTATTCGTCGGGCACCACCTTCACCTCCGCCCCGTGTTCCTCCCCAACGGCCCGTAGTATCTCCCTAAGGCGCCTGCTCCTAGCCACGCCGCCGGCAACCACGAGCTCCCTCTTCTTAGTAAAGGCAAGCGCCCTCTCCGTGACCTCAGCCAACATATAATACGCGGTTTCAACCAGCGACTTACATACAACCGGCAGGGGGACTCCCCTCTTCACCAGCTGAAGGGCGTAGGTGGCGAGCCCGGCGTAGGACAGGTCCTGCCCCACTATGGGCATGGGGAAGGGCATTATGCCGTCGGAGGACTCGGCGCATTTCTCCACCGCAGGAACGCCGGGGAACCCCAGCCCCACCTCCCTCGCAAATACGTCTATGGCGTTGCCGATGGCCACGTCCAGCGTCTCGCCGAATACCCGGTACCGCCCGTCGGAGTAGCCGGCAATGACCGTGTGGCCCCCGGAGATCAGAAGCACCAACGGGTCGCAGGCGGCCGTCGCGTACCTCGCCACCTCGATGTGAGCAACGCCGTGGTGCACAGGCACCAGCGGGACGCCGAGCTTAATAGCCAAGGCGCGGGCCAGCACAGCGCCGATTCTCAGGGCAGGCCCAAGCCCAGGGCCCGCAGCATAGGCCACCACGTCTATGTCCTGAAGATCAACGCCGTATGTGCCCAGAAGCTGGCGCAGAAGCGCCGGGGCGTGGCGGGCGTGGTGCTCCGCGGCCTCGCGGGGGTGGATCCCGACGCCGCTCGGCGGTATGTAGGTCCTCCCCACCTGGCCCAGGATCCTCCCGTCTTCTACGAGGCCGAGGCTGAAGGTGTGTGCGGTGGACTCTACGCCTAGAACAAGCACTACCTCTGGAACTGGGTGAATCCGCACCGGCCGCAGTGCCACCGAGGCACCGGCTCTCTGTGGAAAGCCATGACGGAGCCGCACTTGGGGCAGAACTTGTTCTTGAACCGGAACACCCCCTTCTGCAGGTCTATCTCGTACCAAGCGGCGGCTCGCGGCAACTTCTTCTCCTTCTGGGCGGGGGTCTTCTTAGACATATTACTTCTTCCTCTTCTTCCTCCTCTTCTCCCTGCGCTCAGCCCTCTTCTTTCTAGCCTCCTCCAGCAGCTTCTTGCCCTCCTCGCCGAGGTTCCTAGCCAGTACGTACAGAGGCTCAAGGGCCCTGGCCAGCTTCGAATCGCCGTAGATGTGCACCTCCGCCACGGACCTCCCGAGGCCGTAGTCGGTCCTTATCCTCCTCACAAACACGTTCACCACGTCGACGCCGAGTTGCTTCGCCACCCACTCCCTCACCGCCTGCCTAGTGGGGGTGGGGGACTTTGGATGCGCCGCGTCCACCAGCACCTCCCTTCGCCCCAGCAACTTGTTCTCCCTGATGTTCAGAATGTTGAAAGACTCCGCCGACACGAACGTTGAAAGGGGTCCGTTAATAAATTTTTACCTCCTCCGCGCCTCGGGCCTCAGCGCCCTGCGCTGTAGGTAGTCCACAAGGCCAACCACAAACGTCGCGGCCACAATGGCGATGGCTTTGTCAAATTGAAACTCCTTGTTCACCGGCGCCAGATATATAAAGAGCTCTCTCGCGAGGGCCACCAAGGCCACGTCTATGATCTTATACACAACTATTCGCTTCTGTTCGATGTATGTTATAAAGGTGTCGATGAGTTCGATGAATACAATGACGAGAAAGATGTCGGAGAGCGCGTTGTAGATAGCTTGTGCAAGCGTGTCGTAATGTGCCGAGACCGCCGTGTAGAGCTCGGCGAGGCGGGAAAAGGCGAGGTAAAGCGAAAGAACCAGCAACAACGCCGTTAAAAACAGGACTATGACATAGGTAATGTACTCCCCCTTCCGCAACAGTCTTAACAGATCCACGGGTTTTTAAAGAGAGAAGTTTAAAACTGTGGTGCGCCGCGTCGCCTACCGCAAAGCCGCCGTGAAGGTGGCGCTCTTGTACCCCTCTGCCTACCAGGCGGCGATGTCCTCAGCCGTATACCACATGCTTTACTTCAAGCTCCAAGACGAGGGCTTCTACGTGGAGCGCTTCACGGCCGATCGGGGGCCCCGCGGCCTGGAAGACGGCACGCCGCTGAGCCACTTCGACTACGTGGTGGCCACGGTTCACTACGAGCTGGACTACGTAAACCTAGTCAAGATGTTGATAGACGCCGGCATACCTCCACGCGCGGCGGACCGGAGGAGGCCGAAGCTGGTCGTCGGGGGGCCGCCCATTGCCGCCAATCCGGAGCCGCTGGCGGAGTTCGCAGACGCCGCGGCCGTGGGGGAGCTTGAGCCTCTGTGGGGCCCCCTAGTGCAGTACCTGGCCACGGGCGACGAGGCGGAGGGGCTCTACTACCCGGCAAGGGGGCCTCATCCCGTGGAGGTCAAATACGCGAAACACGTGGAGCCGGACTACCGGAGGATGCCGGAGCCCGAGGCGGCTTTCAGCCTCGCCGTGGAGCTGGCTAGGGGGTGCCCCTACTCCTGCCTGTTCTGCATGGAGAGCTACGTCACAAAGCCGTACAGACCACGCGACTGGCGCGTTGTGCTTGACGAGGCGGAGAGGCTCCGTTCCAAATACGGCGTGAGACCGTCGATAGTAGCCTTGACGGCCAACGCCCACCCCGGCTTCAAGGAGCTTCTTGCGGAGGCGGCGAGGCGGGGCCTCCGCCTATCTCTGCCCTCCATGCGGGCCGAGCTACTAGACGAAGAGGCTGTCGAGCTCCTCGCCGCCGTTGGACAGAGAACATTGACCATAGCGCCGGAGACCAGCGAGAGGTTGAGGAGGGCGTTGGGGAAGGAGATAACAGACGAAGACGTGTTGAGGGTGGCCAAGAAGGCGGGAGGGCTCGGCATGAGGCTGAAGCTCTACCTAATGGTGGGGCTCCCCTGCGAGCGGCCGGCGGACTTGGAGGAAGTCACCTCGCTTATGAAGGAGGTGAGGAAGGTCGCGGGGGCCGTCTCGCTCAGCGTCAACCCCTTCATCCCCAAGCCCCAGACCCCCCTTCAATACAGCCCCATGGCCCC
>JAVVGH010000004.1:0-19597 GCA_032249215.1 Pyrobaculum sp. | reverse complement strand
GGTTTACCACGTAGTAGTCGCCTATTTTTCTGCCTGTCCCAGACCTCGACGCGTCGGCTGCCCCGATATCTATTGGCAACATGAACCTAGCCGCCACGTAGGGGCGGCGGCCTGCTACAAGCGCGGCTAATAGGTTCACTGGGTTGTCCCATGGAAGTCTATTTATGAACATCTCTATTTTGTCGTTGTTACATAGAACAGAGATAAAGAGCGAGCTAGGTCCTCCTATCCATCTCTCCACTGCACATCCACAGCCCTTTACCACAGACTTATTGAATCTATGCGCAACGACGTGGGAAACGGCGTACCAAGAGCCGATTAACAATATGAATATTATCAACACGTCCAGTGGAGACATGCCTGAGACTGTTTTAGAAATAAAATACTTTCTCTAACCACCTCAGGCCTAAGGCGACAAGCAATGTTTATATACTGTTCGGTGTGTTTAGGCGTGTCCCGGGTTTCTCTCGGCGTAAAGGAGGCTGTGGTTATTCCCAGGGGGGAGGCAAAGGAGTTGCTTAGGCGGCTTAGGCTTAGGCCTTGGCAGTTGCCTTGGATCAGGTCCAGCGACCCCTTGGCGCAAGCTGTAGGGGCTAAGCCGGGCGACGTCCTCAAGATTGTGAGGGAGTCGCCTACGGCGGGCGAGTTCGTCACCTACCGCCTCGTGGTGCCGGGGTAGCGGGGGATTAGCCCGTCTTTTTCGCAGTTTAAGACGGCGATTTTCAACGCAACAAAAAGATCTGCAGTTTAAAACGGCGGGAGGTTGGCGAAAAGGTTGGTTTAGAGGCGGCAGTATAGTCTGTCTCGCCTAGATTAACCTCACGTACTCCCTCGCCGCCGCGGTAAATGCCAGCAGACCCTTGGGGCGGTATATCTCTCTTGTCTTGTCTCCGTATGTCTCGTATCGCTTAAACTCCAGCTCCAGCCGCACCTCCCTCGCCGCGCCGTTCTGGCCGCATTACGCTTTCGACTGGCTAAGCGAAATACACGCCTCCGACCCGTCCTTTGCCACATATACCTCCACCGTATACGGGTGGAGGATGCTCATAGGCCTCTGCCTCACCACCTCCACCATCCACGGATATCTGCGCATAACCTTTGCGATTTCGATTAACCTCTCCCTAAGGCTTAGCCATTTCCTAACCCAATCCACGCCGAAGGCACCCAGCTCAGGCCACTCCCTAAGGAGCTCCTCCACGGGGTCGATCTTAACGACTAAAGCCGGCTGGGGCGGCTCCTTCATCCTCTCCAGCTCTCTCTTGTAGTCCTCAAGTATCTGTCTCACGCAATCCTCCACTGCGCGGCAGTGCGGCTGATACAGCCTCACCCCATTCACAACCACGCCGCAGAAGACGTCGTATTGATCAACCCACGTACCCACCCTTACATACTCATACCACACACCCACATCAAAACGGTCGGACAAGACAACGCGGCCTTGGGCTTCGCCACGGCTAGGGCCGACCCCGACGGCAGAGAGGCAGACGCCGAGAGGTTCTCGGCGCTGATTAAGGCCCTTACGGGGAGAGAGCCGAAGGTGCGCCGCAGGAAGAACGGCCAGATAGTGATAGAGTGCGGCAGAGAGCACCTAGACGGCTTCATGAGCTATAGAGAACTCGCAGACGCCATAAAGAAGTGGCTAGAGAAGACGAGCCGCCGATAACCGCCTCATGCCCAAGACGACGAGCCAAATGTTTATATACTGTCTTGGTGTAGCGGGGCGATGGTCGATCTTCTTCCACTACCGGTGCTCACCAGTGCGCAAGATGGGGGGTTCCCCTCCAGGGACGACAGGTGGGCTCTTGTGGAGAGGTTTATCAGGGATAAGGGCCTTGCGAACCACCAGATAAAATCTTTCAACGACTTCCTGGACAAGAAGTTGCCTAGGATCGTGGAGGAGTTTAAGGTGGTCGAGACGGAGATCAAGGGCCTTAAGATCGTGTTGGAGCGGCTGGAGGTTGGGTGGCCTAGGATTAAGGAGAGCGACGGCTCCGAGTCGTTGATATATCCGATGGAGGCTAGGTTGCGCAACGCCACCTACTCGGCCCCTATGTATCTCACAGCCACTCTTTATGTAGACGACGAGCCGTACGTCACGGAGACCTTCTACATAGGTGAGCTCCCCATCATGGTTAAGTCCAAGAGGTGCAACTTGACCAGGCTGAAGCCGGGCGAATACGTGAAGAAGTTTGAAGATGTGCAGGACTTCGGCGGCTACTTCATAATCAACGGCAGCGAGCGTGTCATAATTTCGCAGGAGGATTTAGTGGCTGATAGGCCTATCTACGACAAGGGCGACAAGCCGTCGGTCAGATACCTCGCCAAGACCATCTCCACGGGCATAGGCTACAGAAGCACGCTTACTGTGGAGCTCGGCAGAGATGGCGTGTTGTACGCCACGCTTTCTGCGATGCCCGTGAAGATACCCTTCCCCATATATATGAAGGCCCTGGGCCTGGAGACCGACGAGGACGTGGTGAAGGCTGTGTCGGACGACCCCGAGATCCAGAAGGAGCTCCTTCCCTCGCTCATCGCCGCAAACCAGATAGCTATAACGAGGGAGGACGCGCTGGATTTCATAGGCGGCAAGGTGGCTGTGGGTCAGCCCAAACCGATAAGAATAGAGCGGGCTCTCCAGCTACTTGACAGGTACTTCCTGCCGCATCTAGGCACCGTCGTCCCCGACGAGAAGAAGCAACAGGAAATCAGGCTCAAGAAGGCGTTGATGCTGGGCCAGATCGTGAAGGGCTTGGTGGAGCTTCACCTGGGGAGGAGGAAGCCCGACGACAAAGATCACGTGGCTAACAAGAGGGTTAGGCTCGTCGGCGATTTGATGACCCAGCTGTTCCGGACGGTCTTTAAGCAGTTCCTACAAGAGCTCAAGAGCCAGCTGGAGAAGTACTACGCCCGCGGCAGGATCCCACACATCCAGACCATAGTGAGGCCGGACATAATCACGGAGAGGGTTAGGCAGGCCTTGGCCACCGGCAACTGGGTCGGCGGCAAAACCGGCGTCTCGCAGATACTCGACCGCACCAACTACCTATCCACGCTGAGCTACTTGAGGCGTGCTGTGTCGTCGCTTTCGAGAACTCAGCCCCACTTCGAGGCCCGCGACCTGCACCCAACTCAGTGGGGCAGGCTCTGCGCTGTGGAGACGCCGGAGGGGCAGAACGTGGGTCTCGTCAAGAACTTAGCCCTCCTTGCGGAGGTCACCACCGGCGTAGACGAAGACGAGGTGGAGCAACTGCTCCTCAACCTCGGCGTGGTGCCCGTCCTCAAGGCCAGGGAGGAGGGCGTAGGCGGCGCCGAGGTGTACCTCAACGGGAGGCTGATAGGGATACACCCCAGCCCCGAGGAGCTAGTGAACACCGTCAGAGGCTTGAGGAGGCAGGGCAAGATCAGCGATGAGATAAACATCGCGTTGCTGAACGGGTCCATCTACGTGAATTGCGACGGGGGCCGCATCAGGAGGCCCCTCTTGGTGGTGGAGGATGGGAAGCTCAAGTTAACAAAAGACGTGGTGGAGAAGGTCAGGCGGGGCGAGTTGACCTGGGACGACTTGGTTAAGATGGGGGTGGTCGAGTACCTAGACGCCGACGAGGAGGAGAACGCCTACATCGCGGTGGACCCCAGCGGCGACTTGAGCAAGTATACGCACGTGGAGATAATACCCTCCTCAATACTTGGAGCCATCGGCTCCATCATCCCCTATCTAGAGCACAACCAGTCTCCCCGCAACCAGTACGAGGCGGCCATGGCGAAGCAGTCTCTAGGCCTGCCGCAGTCCAACTTCCTCTACAAGCTGGACTCCCGCGGCCACATGTTGTACTACCCCGAAAGGCCCGTAGTGACTACGCGGGGGCTGGAGCTGGTTGGCTACTCCAAGAGGCCGGCTGGCCAAAACGCCGTTGTGGCCCTCCTGACGTATACGGGCTACAACATAGAAGACGCCGTGATTCTGAACAAGGCGTCTGTGGAGCGCGGCATGCTTAGGTCTGTGTTTTATCGTACCTACGAGACCGAGGAGCAGAAGTACCCAGGTGGGGAGGAGGATAGGATTGAGATACCCGACAGCTCCGTGAAGGGGTACAGGGGGCCTGAGGCATACAGCCACCTTGACGAAGACGGCATCGCGCCTCCTGAGGCGTATGTGAGCAGTAGTGAAGTTATAATCGGCAAGACCTCGCCGCCGAGGTTCTACACCACGCTGGAGGCCGAGCGCATCTTGAAGGAGAGGAGAGACGCCTCCATAGCCGTGAGACGCGGCGAGAAGGGCATAGTAGATAGGGTGATCATCACGGAGTCGCCGGAAGGCAACAAGCTGGTCAAGGTGAGGCTGAGGGAGCTGAGGATCCCGGAGCTCGGCGATAAGTTCGCTTCGCGCCACGGCCAGAAGGGCGTCGTGGGCATGTTGCTTAGACATGAGGACATGCCGTTTACCGAGGAGGGCATCGTGCCTGACATAATCGTGAACCCGCACGCCCTGCCGTCCCGCATGACGGTGGCGCAACTGCTGGAGAGCATGGCTGGAAAAGTGGGAGCCTCCACGGGTCAGCTGGTAGACGCCACGCCCTTTGAGGGGGTCAAGGAGGAGGATCTCCGAAAGCTCCTCCTCAAGCTGGGATATAAGTGGGATGGGAAGGAGGTGATGTACAGCGGCATAACCGGCGAGAGGCTTGTGGCGGATATATTCATAGGGGTTGTGTACTACCAGAAGCTCCACCACATGGTGGCCGATAAAATACATGCGAGGGCTAGAGGCCCCGTCCAGATACTCACCAGGCAACCCACTGAGGGCAGATCGCGCGAGGGAGGCCTTAGGCTCGGCGAGATGGAGAGAGACGTCTTGATAGCACACGGCGCCTCGGCGTTGCTCTACGAGAGGATGGTCGAGTCAAGCGATAAATACGTGATGTATGTCTGCGAGCTCTGCGGCCTCCCCGCGTATCTAGACGCCAAGAGCAACAAACCGAGATGCCCCATCCACGGCGACACGGGACAGTTCGCCAAGGTGACCGTGCCCTACGCCTTCAAGCTGTTGCTTCAGGAGCTCATAGCGCTGGGCATATACCCCAAGTTGGAGCTGGCCGAGGTTTTAGATTAAACTTTATATATTGATTTGTATCTAACGCCGTGTCGTTAAGGGAGGAACTCGACACTATCCCCCGAAAGGTGATTAAATCTATTAAGTTCGGGGCCCTCAGCCCTGAGATCATCAGGAAGTACTCCGTGATGGAGGTCACCACCTCTGAGGTGTACGACGAGGGCGGCCTCCCAGTGAGGGGCGGCATCGCGGACCGCAGGCTCGGCGTCGCCGAGCCCGGCTCGCGGTGTGAAACCTGCGGCCAGACACACGACGTGTGTCCAGGCCATTTTGGACACATTGAGCTGGTTAAGCCAGTCGTCCACGTGGAGTTCGCCAGGTTAATCTACGACGTGTTGAGGGCGACTTGCCCCAACTGCGGTCGCATTATGTTGAGGGATGAGGAGGCTAGGCGGTATAGGGAGAGGCTTACGAAGCTCAGGGGGCGTTGGAGGCTTCTAGCCCTGAATCTCCACGAGAAGATACGCAAGAAGGCTTCCGAGAGGACGACTTGCCCCCATTGTGGGTATAAGAGGAATAAGATAAGGTTCGAAAGGCCTTACTACTTCTACGAGGAGACTGAGAGCGGGGCCTTGGTGAAGCTAGACCCCGAGGTGTTGAGGGATAGACTTGCCAAGGTCCCCGGGGAGGATCTAGAGCTGTTGGGCTTCAACCCGTCTGTGGCCAGGCCTGAGTGGGCTGTTTTGAAGGTTCTGCCCGTGCCGCCGCCTCATGTGAGGCCGTCGATACAGCTAGAAACCGGCATAAGGTCCGAGGACGACTTGACGCACAAGCTCGTGGACATAATCCGCATGAACGAGAAGCTGAAGATCGCCATAGAGACGGGCGCCCCCACCAATGTGGTTGACAACTTGTGGGATCTGCTCCAGTACCACGTGGCGACGTACTTCGACAACGAGCTCCCCGGCATACCTGTGGCTAAACACAGAGGCGGAAGGCCGCTTAAGGGCATCGCCCAGAGGCTTAAGGGGAAGGAGGGGAGATTCAGGGGCTCCCTCTCCGGCAAGCGCGTCAACTTCTCGGCGCGTACCGTCATCAGCCCCGACCCCCACATAAGTATCAACGAGGTCGGTGTGCCTGTGGACATAGCCAAGGTGCTGACAGTTCCGGAGAGGGTGACGACTTGGAACGTGGACGTCCTCCGCGAATATGTAATAAGGGGTCCCGAGGCTTGGCCGGGCGCCAACTACGTGGTGACGCCGGAGGGCAGGAGGATAGATCTGCGATACGTGAAGGATAGGAAGACGCTGGCGGACAGGCTTGCGCCTGGTTGGATCGTAGAGAGACATCTGCGAGATGGGGACATAGTTCTGTTTAACCGCCAGCCGAGTCTCCACAGGGTGTCCATGATGGGGCACCTGGTCAAGGTGTTGCCGGGGAGGACCTTTAGGCTCCACCTAGCCGTATGTCCGCCGTATAACGCCGACTTCGACGGAGACGAGATGAACCTACACGTGCCCCAGACTGAGGAGGCCCGGGCTGAGGCGCGGACTTTGATGCTTGTGGAGAAGCACATAATTACCCCGCGCTACGGCGGCGCCATAATCGGCGCAAGGCAGGACTACATCATAGGCGCCTACCTCCTCTCGCACAAATCCACCTTCCTCACCAAGAAGGAAGTCGCCTTCCTGCTGGGGGCGGGAAAATCCGCTGAGGACCCGCCCGAGCCCGCCATTCTGCACCCCGTGGAGCTGTGGACAGGCAAGCAGATTATTTCTCACTTCCTCCCGAAGGACCTCAACTGGGTGCAGCCAACGGCCTTTAAGAGCAGGTGCCAAGACGCGTATAGGTGTTTTGGCGACGAGTGGATTATCGTCGTCAACGGTAATTTGGTGAAGGGGGTGTTGGACAAGAAGTCCATAGGCGCTGAGCAGGTGGACTCCCTGTGGCACAGGGTAGCCCGCGACTACCCGCCTGAGGTCGCCAGGCAGTGGCTGGACTCCTCCCTGAGGCTGTTTCTCAGGTTCCTGGACCTCAGGGGCTTCACCTTCGGCATGGACTCCATATATCTGCCGCCGGAGTCCTACAAAGAGCTAGACGAGCTAATTGAGGAGAGTCTGAAGAAGGCAGATGAGCTGATTGAGGAGTTTAGAAGCGGCCGTCTGGAGGCTATGCCAGGCTTCACTGTGGAGGAGACCTTTGAGAACAAGGTTACCGAGATAATGTCTAGAGTGCGCGAAGACGCGGCTACTGTAGTGGAGAGATACATACGCAAAGACGCAGAGGGCTACCTCATGGCTAAGACCGGCGCCAGAGGCAGCATCGTGAACATAGTCCAGATGGTCGCCACGCTGGGGCAACAGACAATAAGGGGCGAGCGCATTAGGCGGGGCTACAGGACAAGGACCCTCCCGCACTTCTCGACAGGCGACATAGGCCCCTACGCAGGCGGCTTCGTTAGGAGGTGCTTTAGATGCGGCTTGTCACCTGTTGAGTACTTCTTCCACGCGGCCGCCGGCAGAGACGGCTTGATAGACACCGCGGTGCGTACGGCGCAGTCAGGCTACATGCAGAGACGGCTGATCAACGCTCTGCAAGACGCATACACGGCCTACGACGGCACTGTTAGGTTCGGCGGTGAGACGCTGTTGCAGATGCTCTACGGCGAAGACGGCGTCGACGTAAGCCGCTCGGACCACGGGAAGATAGCCGATATAAAGTCGTTGAAGCTGTGGATAAGATGATCTCCAAACAAGATCTGTTGGCAAAGATCTCGCAGGTGTTGCCGCAACCGCTTTATAAAGAGCTTGAAAACGCCGTAAAAGACCTAGACGACGAGAGGGCACTCCGGCTGATGTATCGCGTTCTCAAGCTCTACACCACCTCCTTGATAGACCCAGGCGAGGCCATCGGGATCGTGACGGCTCAGTCAATAGGCGAGCCGGGCACCCAGATGATTCTGCGTTCTTTCCACTACGCAGGTCTGAGGGAGTTCTCCATGGCGAGAGGTTTGCCCAGGTTGATAGAAATAGTCGACGCCAGAAGGAACCCGTCTACCCCGCTTATGTTCATCTACCTAAAGCCGCCCCACAACAAGAGCAGGGAGGCCGCCGAGGCCGTCGCGAAGAAGATACAGCAGGTGACGCTGGAAATGCTGGCTAAGGAGGTCGATGTAGACTACGTGGCTGGCGCTGTGATGATCACGTTGGATCCAGACCAGCTGAAGTACCGCGGGTTGAGCCTAAAAGATGTGGAGAAGATAGTAAGCAAAGCAAAGGGGAAAGACCTCTCGGTCTCCATGCGCGGATACACAATTACGGTGTCGCTGACGACTCCTGACGTGTTAAAGATCAGGAAGGCGCGGGACAAGATCCTACAAATCAAGGTGTCCGGCATAAAGGGGGTGAGGAAGGTCGTGCTCCAGTACGACTCTAAAAACGATGAGTGGTTTATAGTGACCGAAGGCACCAACCTAGAGGCGGTGCTCCAGCTGGAGGAGGTGGACCCCAAGAGGACATACAGCAACGACCTCCACGAAGTTGAAGAAGTCTTGGGCATCGAGGCGGCTAGGTCCCTGGTGGCGCAGGAGATCAAACGCGTCTTGGACGAGCAAGGCCTCGACGTGGACACCCGCCACATGTACCTAGTCGCAGACGTGATGACTTGGTCAGGCAGACTAAAGCCCATAGGACGCCACGGAGTCGTCGGGGCGAAGGAGTCGCCCCTAGCCCGCGCCGCCTTTGAGGTCACCGTGAAGACGCTTGTGGAGGCCGCGGTGAGGGGGGAGGACGAACAGTTCAAAGGCGTCGTGGAGAACATAATCGCCGGCAAATACGTCCCCGTAGGCACAGGCATAGTCAGGCTTTTGATGCAGTTCTAGGCCCCGGCGGATTCCGCCCACAGCCGCGCGGGGCCCCCTCGCCGGCCTCTAGAGAGATCTACACGCGCCTCAGTGGAAGCACTAGGCCCCTCCACCTCCACGGCATATGAGGCGGTAACATCCCTGAGGGGTATTCGGCGTTGTAAACTTTATAAATAATTCTTTCATCTGCGCAACGTGGTCGATATAGGTAGAGAACTCCAAGTAGCTATCAACACGGGCAAGGTCGTCATAGGCTTTGAAGAGACGAAAAAAGCGGTGTTGGCGGGAACTCCAAAGATGGTGATACTGGCGGCCAACGCCCCGAAGTGGGCCCGCGACGATATAGAGTACTACGCCAAGCTGGCTGGGATCCCCATTTTTGTATTTCCTGGGTCGAGCATTGAGCTGGGTGCCGCCGCGAAGAGACCTCACCGAATTATGGCCGTCGCAGTGGTCGACCCAGGCCAGAGCGAGATCTTGAAACTCGTGGAGCATGCCTGATATTAGGCTTACGGAGGAAGAGATCAGATACGCGACTCTTTTTGAGAGCATCACCGGCGTGACGCCGATAGACGTGGTTATAGACAACGAGTATTCTAGGATTATTTTCGTGGTTCAGAAAAACCAAGCCGCCTTTGCGGTGGGCAAAGGGGGCTCCCACGTGAAGATGTTGAGAAACATAGTTGGTAAAGACGTAGAGATCGTGGAGGCCGGCGAAAGCCCTGAGGAGCTTATAAAAAACAGCCTCTACCCCGCCAAGGTTATAATGGTAAAGGTGACTAAGGCGCCCTCTGGCTCTAAGGTCGCCATCACCACCGTGGCGCCTGAAGACAAGGGCATAGCCATAGGCAAGAACGGGCGTAACATCGCAAGGGCGAAGATGCTAGCTAAGCGCTACTTCGACATTGAGAAGATAATACTGGCTTAGAGCCTTTGTGATAAGCTATAAAGTTTATTAAGGCTTTGTTGTAAAGGGGCGTGCCTGGTAAAAAATCGCCATACGGACTATTTGCGGGCGGCAAGTTGAAGAGGAAGCGGCAGAAGTTTAGGTGGAACGACGTCACGTATAAGCGGAAGATGCTGGGTCTCGTGGAGAAGTACGACCCCCTGGAGGGCGCCCCTATGGCGCGTGGAATAGTCCTCGAGAAGGTCGGCGTCGAGGCGAGGAAGCCCAACGCGGCTGTTCGTAAGTGCGTAAGGGTTCAGCTCGTGAAAAACGGCAAGGTGGTGACCGCCTTTGTCCCGCTGGACGGCAGTTTGAACTATATAAATGAACACGACGAGGTTGTGATTGAACGTATAGGCGGCCCTGAGGGGAGGTCCCTCGGCGATATCCCGGGCGTAAGATTTAAGGTGATCAAGGTCAACGGGGTTTCGCTCTGGGCTATTTGGCGTGGCAAGAAGCAGAAGCCCACTAGGTAATGCCGAGGGCGAAAGTAGTTGAGAAGTCTCCTCTGTTTTTAAAGGCGGTTATTGAGGGCGCGTATCCATCTCTTGTGAATTCGCTCAGGCGTGTGTTAATCGCCGAGTTGCCCGCCATGGCGATTGACTCCGTAGTTGTTGTTAATAATACCTCCGTTATGTATGACGAAATGTTGGCGCATAGGCTTGGGCTCATCCCGCTGACTACGCCGCTTCAAGCTCTGCCGCCTATAGAGGACTGCGAGTCAGGTCTTGCGGACCCCTCAGAATGCACCGTTAGGCTTACGTTGCAAGTTACGGCAGAGGGCGAGGTGACCGTGTACTCCGGCGACTTGGTGTCTGAACGGCCAGACGTGGCTCCTGTGTATAAGGATATACCGATTGTGAAGCTTGTAAAGGGTCAGAACATCACGGTTGAGGCATATGCGAAGCTGGGCCGGGCGAGGGATCACGCCAAGTGGCAGGCGGCACTTGCGAGCTACTACTACTACCCCAAGGTCGAGGTGAGAGACGAGAAGTGCCGAGAGAAATGCCGCGAGGTTTGTAAAGACCTTGAGGATCCATTGGAATGCACCTTCAACAAGGCGTGGACATGTAAGGATCTTTGCGGCGACGGGCTAGCGGTGGAGTGGGATAGGTACAAATACGTCTTCTGGGTCGAGTCTTTCGGGAACTACGACATAGAAACGGCGTTGCGGGAGGCCCTCAGAATTCTAAAGAAGAAGTTTACCGTCTTCGCAGAGTCTCTGAGCCAGAGGGCGGCCGCGCTTCAGCAAACCGCCTAACAGGCTAGCTCAAAGCAAACTTTTCACAGCATCGCCGGTGGGGACCCCGTCTTCGTCCCAGCCTCTTAACGCATAGTAGCGTCTAAGCGCCTCCTTCAACTCTTTTTCGTCTATCCTGAGCCTTCGAAGCGGCTTTTAAGCGGGGCAGATAGGTCGTTCGCGAGTCTACGCCCATCTTTGTCTCTGTTGCGTCTCTTCCCCAGGCGTCTCTTAACTCCACGCGCCCGTCTTGTATCAGTACGTCGGCTTATCCGCTCTGACAGACAACGGCGTCTGCGCCAGCCCACCTCATGACCGCCCCCACCGCGCCGCCCATGTTGCCACCGCCCAGTATGCCGGTGAGCAGAGACCGAAAGACCGCGTGGCCATGGGGATCCTTGTCCCGCCGAGAGGACTTGAGGCAACTACCAGGAGTTCACCGGCGTAAACGGCTCGGCGGAGTGCCCACCCAAGTTGTGGAAAAGCCAAGACCCCCCACCTCCTTAACTCGCCAGGTCGGTTTAGAGAGGTCGACCGCTACGACTTTGGACATGTGTATGGCGTGTCACAGCTTATTAAGCGTGGGCGTCAGGTTTTGGCGGAGGTGCATAAACTTTAAATATTGATGTTGTTGCGTTGGCGGTATGCCTCCTAATCCAACTGGACCGACAAACAGGCAGCTGAGGATGCTGGCTAGGTTTCTGAGGAAGGCGGCGGTTGCTAACTCCGCAAATATTTGGAAGGCTGTTGCGGAATACGTCGAAAAGCCTAGAAGACAGAGGGTTGTGGTGAACGTGGGGAAGCTGAACCGTGTGGCTGGCGATGGAGATGTCGTTGTGGTGCCGGGGAAGCTGTTGGGCGGCGGGAATCTCTACAAGAAGGTTGTGGTAGCCGCTGTGAACATATCACCTAAGGCCGCTCAGAAGGTCTTAGAGGCTGGCGGCGAGGTTTTGACGCTTCCTGAGCTTGTAAAGAAGTTTCCAAAGGGGAGCGGCGTCAAGATAGTGGTATGAACGCGGCGAGGCGGTCTCTGGTCGACGTGTCGCAGTTGCCCGAGAAGGGAGAAGTCGTCATCGACGCGGAGAACCACGTGGCGGGGAGGCTGGCCACGTACATCGCGAAGGCTCTACTAGAGAGGCCGGAGTTACGGATCGTCGTTGTAAACGCGGAGAAGCTGGTGATAACCGGCGACGAGAAGATGGTTGTTGAGTGGATTAAGAGGAAGATAGGCGAGTGGCGTACACACTACAACCCGGAGAGGGTAGGTCCGAAAATCCCCCGGAGACCTGACCGCATATTCAAGAGAATTGTGAGAGGCATGTTGCCCAAGAAGACGGAGACTGGGCGGAGGGCGTTGAAGAGGCTCCGCGTCTACATGTCTATGCCTATGGAGTTCTTTCAGAGGAAGAGGCTGGTTCTCTACGAGGTGCCTGAGGCAAAGCTTAGGCTTAGACCTCTGCTTAGGTACGTAACGCTGGAGGAGGTGTGGCGTAATGTGGACCCCGCCGCGTGGGAGCAGTGGAAAAAGGCGAGGGATATGTGGGAGAAAAAGATAAAACAGCAAGCTAGTGGGTAGCCATGGACGTTAGGGCTCTCGGCGCGTCGATACTGCAGGAAGCCCCGCGTGTGGTCATCTCTGTGGGTAAGAAGAAGACCGCGGTGGCAAGGGCCGTTATAAGGCCTGGGATCGGCCGAGTCAGGGTAAACGGATACCCGCTGGAGCTTTGGCCTGTTGAGATGGCCCGCGTAAAAATGGCTGAGCCTCTTGTCCTTGCCGGCGACCTGGCAAAGAAGGTGGATGTCGAGGTTAACGTGTCGGGGGGCGGCTACATGGGCCAGGCTGTAGCCACCAGGATCGCCATAGCGAGGGGGTTGGTGGCTTACTTCCAGAGCCAGGAGCTGAAGGAGCTGTATGAGAGGTATGACCCATACATGTTAAAGGGCGACCCCAGGCGGACTGAGCCTAAGAAGCCAGGCCTCAAACACGCGAGGAGCAAGAGGCAGAAGGCGTATAGATGATCATACCCGTACGGTGTTTCACCTGCGGCCGGCCGCTTGGCCATCTCCACTCCCCGTTTAAACGCAGAGTCCTTGCGGGGGAGCATCCGGCGCAGGTGCTGGATTCTCTTGGAGTTAAGAGGTATTGTTGCCGCAGGACTTTGATGGCGCATGTGGACTGGATCGACGACGTTCTTCTATACGAGAGACGTAGCTAGGGGATAATTTTATATATCGCTAAATACTGGCGTTTCTATGTCGAAAGCCCCGCCGCAGTTAAAACTCCCATCGCCTATTAAAGTACTGACAAAGATGCTGAACAAGGAGGTGGTGGCTAGGCTTAAGGGTGGGGTGGCGGTTAAGGGCGTCTTAACGGCGTATGACGGTTGCATGAATTTAGTGCTTGACGACGCGGCAGAGCTTGACAAATCCGGTGAGCCGCTTACGCGATACGGCAGGATAGTGGTAAGGGGGTCTCAAGTGGTTTATGTATCCGCTATTGAGGCGTCGCCATGATCGTCGTAGAGAAGGTAGATAAAACGCCGGTAGCTAAGCGGCTTGTTGAAATTGTTGAGAGGAAGGGACAGGGACATCCCGACTACATCGCAGACGGCATTTCCGAGTGGGTAAGCAGATATCTGTCGAAGTTCTACATGGAGCAGTTCGGCGTGATTCTCCACCACAACGTAGACAAGACCTTGGTGGTTGGCGGGCAGGCTGCTCCGCGGTTTGGCGGCGGCGAAGTACTGCAACCCATCTACATACTCGTGTCCGGCAGGGCGACCTATGAGGTGAGGACTAGAGACGGCGTCGTCAAGATACCGCTTGGCCCCGTGGTGATACAAGCGGCGAGGGACTGGATCAAGCAACATTTCCGCTACCTCGACCCGGACATGCATACTGTAATTGACTACAGAATAGGCCAGGGCTCTGCTGATTTGGTCGGTATTTACGACTTGGGCGTTAAGAGCGTGCCGCTTGCAAACGACACGTCCGTCGGCGTTGGCTACGCGCCTCTTACGCCGCTTGAGGATCTTGTCTACAAGACCGAGAGACTTCTCAACTCCCGCGACTTCAAGGCTAAGTACCCCGAGGTTGGGGAGGACGTGAAGGTGATGGGTGTGAGGGTCGGGAAGGAGGTTAAGTTAACAGTCGCGGCGGCCATGATAAGTAGGTTGACGAAGGATAAAAGCCACTACCTCTCTGTTAAGGAGGATGTGCAGAGGGCTGTGGAGGATCTCGCCGCTAGGGTAGCCCCGGAATACGGCGTGGAGGTTACGATAAACGCCGCCGACAAGCCGGAGCACGGGATATTCTACCTCACTGTCACGGGCACCTCTGCCGAACACGGCGACGACGGCATGACGGGGAGGGGCAACAGGGCTAACGGGCTCATCACGCCTATGAGGTCTATGTCGCTGGAGGCGGCCGCTGGTAAGAACCCGGTTAGCCACGTGGGCAAGATCTACAACGTGGTTGCTCAGCGGATCGCCGACAAGATCTACAAACAGCTTAAGGAAATCACCGAGGTATATGTCGAGATCGTCTCACAGATCGGCAAGCCTATAAATGAGCCGAAGATCCTAAACATCGAAATTATCAAAGACGGCGAACTTACCTCAGAGATTAAAAACGAGGTAAGCGCCATCGCCAGAGAGGAGCTCGACAGAATTACGCAAATCACCGACCTCGTATTAAGAGGAGAGGCGTCGTTATATTAAGCCCCGCCGGTATTGTTCAACTAATTTTCGCAGGTCTATCTCTTTCTTTTCGTCGAGCCTGCGCCTAATCTGGTCGGCCAGCTCCCTCACGGCGTCTAGATCCACCACGTAGAACTCGCCGAGCTCCAGCTTGGCAACTTGCCTGAGCGGCACGCCTAGTGTCCTCCTAGCAACGGCCTCGTCCACCGTGCTGAGGTTTCTGCAGATAGTGCCTACGGGCTCGTTGCCTCTGCACTCGGCGGTTTGTGAGATGTGTACAAGCCGGTACCTAGACCCGTAGTTCATTAAGATCTCAAGGAGGGTTTTCCTCAATTGCTCCATCTCTGCGTCTTTTTTTGCAAGTTCTCTTGCAAGGGTCTCCAGTCTGGTCTGCATCTCTCTGTATTTGGCGTCGCGCCACTTCTCGTCCTCGACGTATCTACGTAGTTGGGCGTATTCGCGCCGCAGGTCGTCGAGCTCCCGTTGTAGCTGCTGGTTCTCGTACTCAAGGGCTTTAAGCCGCGTGGTCAGCGCCTCGTCTCTCGCGGCACATGGCTTTTCAACCGTGATGTAGACCACCTTCGTCTCTTTCTCCTCCCGTTTCTTCAGCGCCTCGGAAACTGCTTGGGCTATGGAGTAGCCGCGGACCACTAGGGCCTTGGCGTGTTCTAGCTGTTCAAACTTCAGAATGTCGCCGAACTCTTTTTCTATTTTTTCGAACTTAGGTTTATACTCCAGGTACGCCCTGTAGGCGGCGGCCAAGGCGTCCCGCTCGTGGCTGGTCTTGGCCTGCCACCCCACTTTGTCGAGTATCTGCGTCTTTTCCTCGGAGGATAGGTCGCGGCTGGGCGTGTACAAGACGGCGCCGCTCATGGCGGCTAGCCGCTTCACGAATTCGGGCGCCTCCGCGACGTCTGTTGCGACGAGTATTGGGACGCCCCACTGCTGGACGTACCTCATCACGTCGCCTCTTGAAAAACTTCTACGGGCTACCGTGTCTAGAACCTCGCCGTCTAGCGTAAGTATCGCCAGTCCCGTCACTATCCCCGGGTCTACGCCTAGTATGAGAAGGCGGCCGCGCGTAGATGACTCTCCTCTTTTGGCAGGCGCCGAGTATATGGCTACTGCGACGTCTATGCCCCGCGTCGGCTTTACATATCTCCGCACCACCTCCCTGTTTGCGTACACGACGAACTTCGCGGAGGTGACCTCACCCGACTCCTCTCTGAGGAATAGGTCGTAATCCAGCCGGGCCTCTTTAAGCCTCGCCTCTATCTTAGAGGCTATCGACTTGATGCGGTGGGTGATGTTCCTCATGTATCGGTTTCTGCTCATCCCACCGGGGCTTGTCGAGATCCGCCTGTAGACGAGTATTACCGTCTCCTCCTCAAAGAGCTTAACAGGCATGCCCACGCCCATGCCTGCGAGGGTTGCGAGGTATTCGGCGGTTTCTAGAGGCTCCAGCTTACCCTTAACCACGCCGAGGTGCTCCCTCACAAGCTCCTCCATCTTCCTATAACCCCCAGCGCCTCTGGTCACCTCAACGACCTCAACAGTATACGGCAGTTTACCCAGCAACCTCACCAAGGGTCTGCCGTATTGAAACAGTTCGCCGATGTTGTCCGTTGCCAAAACCTCGACTCTGTACCGCTTGAAGAGATGCGTCAACTCACGTGAGTTTAAGACTCCCTTCTCCACTATGGACTTGCCCTCTAATACGGCGTATGCAAAGGAACCGCCTGCCGCGATGTCTATACCTAGTATCGCCACGTCTATAGTAGGGATGTCTTTATTAATTCTATAAAGCGCTCACCGCCGTCAACGTCCCCCTCCCCCACTGCATTGAGTAGCTCCTCCACCGGGAAGTTCACGCCCTTTTCTTTGAAATAAGCGGCTACGTTGTGGAGATCGCGCCTGAGATATGCCGCCGCAACGGGGTGCCCCAGCGGCACCCACTGCGGCCAGTCGATTATGTACGCCCTCCTGCCTGCGATTATGTTGTAGGGGGATAAGTCGCCGTGAACTATCCCGAGACGTAAGGCCACGCGGAGAGTCTCTAAGACGTCTTGCGCAATGACCGCGAATTCGTCGGCGTCTAGGCGGTACAGCTCAACACCGTCAATATATTGCATAACCACCACGTGTCTGTTGTAGGCCAGGGGTTCGGGCACGTATCCACCCGCCTCAAACACCTTCTCAAGCGCGTAGAACTCAGCCAACGCGGATAGCCTCGTCTCGTATACTTGCCTAAGGTGTTCATATCTGCTGATCTTTGCCTTAAATGCCTCTCTATGTCTAAACATGGAGACGCCTCCTCTGTGGAACTTAGCCGCGATTTTAAAACCAGAGGGAGATTCCCCTGCGTACACCACAGATTCCTTCCCCACCCCTATGGGGGTTGGGGACAGCTTCAAGATTTTCTTCTTTATGCGGAGCGTGTGGAGCGCCAATACGTCGTAGCCAGCCGCCGTTATCTTCCAGCCCAAATAAGGCGAGAGATTCCGCCTAAGCAGGCCGAGGTAGTGGAGGCGCTTCACGCTGTCGCGGACCTCCTCCTTCCTGTATCTCGCCCATCTCTCCACCAGCCTCTGGGGGACGAACTCGTACCTCCGGTGCCCCGCCTCGATGAGCCGCAACACTCTCAAGTCTCTCTTGGCGAGCTGGCTGTAGGCCTCAACAACGCTCTTAATCACATTAAAAAATACCTCTTAGGGGTTTAAATGTGAAGAGAACAGTCACCTTGGTCTCAAAGGAGCAGGCTGAGGTGGGGCATCGGTTCCGCGTGGTCAACATTCCTGACGAGTGCAAGTCGTGTAAACTCTTCTCCGTATGCTTGGGGAGGGTCACCGTGGGGAGAAGCTACAAAGTTGTCGAGGTGAGGCCCTCAATGGGCCAGCGTTGCAAGATCACCGACGGGGAGATGACGCCGGTGGTGGTCGAGGAGGCGCCTATCGTTGGGTTGCTCCCCCTAAACAAGGCGCTCGAGGGCGTAATCACGACGTTTGAGGGAGAGTGCGCGGGATGCGACGGCTGTCCCACAGACGTGGTTAAAGCCGGGGAGAAGATCAAAGTTGTTAAGGTGCTTGGCAGGAAGAGCTGTGGAGGGAAGGAGTTTGCTATTGTTGAGTTTTACGCCTTAGGACCGCCTTCACCCTCAGAATCAGGTGGCTCAAAGGCTTCTCGAGGTTCTTCTCGCGTGCCTCCTTCACGACCTCTTTCAAAACGGCCTTAGCCTCGGCGACTTTGCCCTCCTTGGCCAGCTTCTCCGCCTCTCGTAGACGCGTTACGAGTTTAGCCGCGGTCTGTACTTCCTCAGCCATGTGCCGCATAAAGAGGGCTGTTTAAATGTTTTAAGCTCGTGGTAAAGCCATGCCGTGGATCGAGTCGCCGTGTACATAAAAAACCTGGAGGAGGCCTTGGAGGGTCTTGTCTTGAAAGACCCGGCGTATAAACACATCGTGGAACTCGCCAGGGCGTACCTGAAGGACGCCAAGTATTACTACTCTACCGGCGACCGGGAGACCGCGCTGGCCGCGGTGTCGTATGCGGAGGGGCTTCTCGACGCCTTGAAGATGGCCGGCGTTGCGGGTTTCGTCTGGAAGAAGCCGAGTGAGATAAAGAACACGAAGACGGTCATGGTGGCGGGTACCTTCGAGATACTTCACCCAGGCCACTTGGCGTATCTAAAAGAGGCGTGGAGGCTCGGCTACGTCGTCGCAGTGGTCTCCTCAGACGAGAACGCCGAGCGGAACAAGCGGCGGAAGATAGTTATACCTCAGCCACAGAGGTCGGAGGTCCTCTCCTCGCTTTATTACGTGCACAAGGTGGTGCCGGGAAAGCCGGGCAACATCTTCGACATCTTTGAGGAGGTGAAGCCAGACGTAATCCTCCTAGGCCCCAACCAGAACGTTCCCGAAGACGTTGTGAAGGCCGAGGCGAGGAGGAGAGGCGTAAACGCCGAGGTTCTTCGCATGCCTGCGCTTAAACAATGCGAGCTCTGTAGCACCACGAAAATCCTAGAGAGAGTAGTAGCGACTTTCTGCAATGCCTCTCAACGTTGAGGTAGCCCGAAAGATCCAGGAATTGCTACGCGCCCAGGTGCGCCTCTCCCCCCTCCCTCCCCCGAACACTGTGGGGAGCCTAGACGTGGCATACAGCGGCGGCTTGGCCTACGGCGTTGCGGTGGTGATGCGGCTCTCCTCGCTCCAGGTGGTCGACGCGGCTTGTAGCATTACGAAAAACGTGGTTCCGTACGTCCCCACGTTTCTCGCCTTTAGGGAGCTGACGCCTATGTTGAGGGCCTACTTCAAACTGAGGGCTAGGCCCGATGTAATCTTGGTGGACGGCCACGGGGTGGCTCATCCGCGGAGGTTCGGCATAGCGTCTCATATAGGCGTCGTGCTGAAGAAGCCCACAATCGGCGTGGCCAAGTCTAGGCTTTACGGCGTGGAGAGAGATGACGCCGTGCTGGACCCGGCCACGGGCGAGGTGTTGGCGCGGGTGGTTAAATGCGGCGGGAAGAAGTACGTGTCCGTCGGGTCTTACGTCACTTTGGATGACGCCGTGGAGCTTGTAAAGAGGCTGTGCGTAGGCGGCGACGTATACCCCCTCAAGGTCGCCGACGACCTAACCAAGAAGTTACGACGTGAAAAACCCGAGAGGTTTGACCAGTGGGGCGAGGCGGCGGTCTGTGGTTTATTTCCCTCCTGACCCTAAGACGAGGAGCCCCCTGAAACCTCCCCAGGGCGATGAAAAGCAGTAAAGGCGGCAACGAGGCTATGAGCGCCGCGGAGAACATCTCGTT
>JAVVGH010000003.1:0-22554 GCA_032249215.1 Pyrobaculum sp. | reverse complement strand
AAGGATGCCCAGCCGCGTGGCCCAAGGCCCGCGGCGCATACGCCTTGCACGCGGGTGAACCCGGGTTCGGGGGAGAACCCGCCTAAAAATCCCGGCCGGTCCACCACTGAGCTCTCCTCGTAGTGCCTGGACGTGTGAATCAATCCGACGTGCTGATTTCGTACGGCAACTGAGTTCGACGCCTTCGATTCGGCCCGGCTCTCTCCGTACTTTCTTCGGCTGGGCACGAATTCCGCCGAGCCCGCCTGATCTTCCTCGAAGCAGGCGGCGGTGGTGTGGTTTAAAAAAGGCGCCCAGTAACGGCGCGTCACCGGCTTTTCTGGCCTAACCATCGGAGTGGTTTGACGCATCGGTCTTGACGTCTTAACTCTTGTATGGGCGTACGGCGGCGGGCCTCCGCAACGCTGGACGTTGGGCCGTCACCAGCTCAGCGCGCGGCGCCACGTGGAGAAAGAAGCCACTCCAAAGCCGGCGGGTGCTTCATGTGGCCTCAAGACGCAGTTTCTCTTGATGCTGGGTCGTGGTAATCGCTCCCTTATATAGGTGGGAGGACTAGGTTTAGCGCCAGTATTGTCAGTATGACGGCTACTGAGATCGCTATGGCTACCCGGGGTGTGAATTTTATTCGTTCTAGCTCGCCTTCTTCGCTGAATTTTATTAGGCCTGCCGCGACGAAGGGGTTAAGGCCTTCGTATTTCCTTCTACGTGCCATATGTGTCTTAACTTGGGGGTTTAAAAACTTCAGCCCATGCGAGTGTCTTCATGTTCTGTCCATCGGGGTTGTTCATCACTTATATACTTATGGATGCTGTGGATATATGTATTGGCTCGCCGTTGTTGCGGGGCTTTTAGGGGGTCTTCTCGGCCCTTTGATCGGCGTCGGCGGCGGGGTAATTATTGTGCCTATACTGAACATTTCTGGGTCTCCGTTTCAAGCGGCCGCGGCGGCTAGCCTCTTTTCTATTGTGGTCACCGCCGTCACCTCCATTTACAATTACCGGAGGCTGATCGACTTCAATATGCTTGGAAGATATGCCGCGGTCTCGCTCTCCGCCGCTGTGGCAAGCGCTTTTCTCTCGGTGAAGTATTCGGGCACGTGGATCAAGCTGGCGTATGGGATCTACCTAATTGCCGTAGGTATTGTGTTGTTGAAAAACGTGAGGCCCGGCAAGCAACTGCCGTGGCTTGGGTATCTCCTGATCTTGATAGGGGGTTTGGCCTCGTCGCTTTTTGGGATCGGGGGAGGCACCATCTTCGTGCCGGCGTTGATACTGGTGACCGGCCTAGACGCCAAGGTAGCGGTTGCCATGAGCATGGGCATAATATTCCCCACGGCGCTGGCCTCCACGGCCACATACGCCGCGCTCGGCGTGTTGGACCTGCCGCTGGCTTTCTCCACAGCCGTGGGGAGCTTCGCCGGCTCCTACGTATCGAGTAGGTACATAATGCCGCGGATCGGGTCCGGCTCGGTGAGAAAACTCTTCACGACCTACGTGTTTGCGGTGGGGTTCTACTACCTGTGGGCTTATCTCGTCTCGACCTGATCTATGGATTCTGGACGCGTCACGTCGGGGCTTGAGGTGCCTGCGCCGAGTTGCTCAGCCTCTCCATGCGCCTCTCTGGGTTCCTCGCGCTGAGCCAGGTCGTCGCGGCGCTTAAGCTCCCTCGACCTGTGTAGACGGGAGGCGGCTGAGGGAACGCCGTTCGACAGCGGCGTGCTCCCCCAGCGGGCTCCCGAAGTACGGCGGCATCTACAGGTTTCCTTGTTATTCGCCTAGATCCCTTGAGCGTGGTCTTTTCGTAGGCCGCCGTGTCTGCGCCGGGAGTCTTGTCGCTTTGAGAGGCCTAGCCGGGGCTAGCGCCGGCGCCTCGACTCGCCGTGGGGCGTCGGAGGGGCACCTGACGTTGCGGTTGTCGATATGGTTGCGGCTTGCCGCGGCTATAGCCGCGGCGGCTGTAGTTCGTAGTTGATTATTACGTGGATTTTAGCCTTGTGGTCGGCGGTTTTTAGCTTCTCTACGAATTCCGCTGCTGTGCCTAGGTCTGGGAAGGCCACGGCGTAGAAGCCCGCGGCGTATGCGAAGCATCTGAAGAATTTGCGAGTGGCGTATGCGCCTAGGGGGGCTCTGGTCTTCACCGCCAAGGCCGTGATGCCTGCCCTACTTAGATTAACCCTGTATGTGAAGTTGGTGTTTCTCCTAGCCCAAGACACGAGCCTACGCGCCTTGGTGCGGGGTATGTCTAACTCTCTGGCCAACTCGGTGGAGGATACTAATGGATTTTTCAGGAAGAGTTTGAGGGTTCTTCTTTGGAGTTCAGTAAGCGGCTTGGGCTTCAAGCCGGGGACAAACCACGGCCTTCCGTATCTCTCCTTGAGGCTCCTCAGCTCCTCCTCAGACTTAAAGGGCAAGGCGAAGATGTGGACCCCCTCCAAGGTTTCGAACTTCAGTACAGCGTCTTGGCTTATCCGCGTGGCGCTTTGAAAAAATGCGTAGTAAAGACCTGCGTGGTCGGGCCTGATGTAGAGCATAGGCGGGCCGAGCACCCCCGCCTCTCTCAGCCTCTTGAGCGTGTACCAGATCAACTGCCGGGAGACGCCGAGTTTCTTCGCGATGGAGCTGGGCGTGGCCCAGCTTTCCGTCATCAACATGGTGAGGACGGACCTCTCGTCGTATGTTAAATACTCCATGGCACCTCTCCGCGGAGCTCTTTTAAATGGTTTTTCGCGGCTCTGCGCTTTATCTTTTGTAATAAATCATTTGACCAGTTGATTTAGCTGGCGATCCAGCCCGCCGCCGTGAGGGCTGTGGTAATTGGGGGAGGATTTGGAGGATTAGCAACGGCGGCTTTTCTAGCCAAGAAGGGGTTCGACGTGGTTTTAGTGGAGAAGGGATGCCGTCTGGGGGGCAGGTCGGCTTTGGTTGAGCTGGGGGGCTACAGGGCTGAGATAGGCCCCACGTGGTATCTGATGGACGACGTGATAGATAAGGTGTTTCAGGAGCTCGGCGGCCGCCGTTACCGAGTTGTCGACCTTGCGCCGAGTATGGCGTTTGTAGATAGGCGGCTCGGCAGTGTCGAGGTGGGTAAGGACCTGCCTCAGCGTCTTGAGGAGCTGGAGCGGGGGGCCGGGGATAGATTTGTGGAGATGATGAAAGAAGCCGCGCGGCTCTACAGCGCTGTGGTGGACCACATGCTGTTTAAGAAGTACGACAGCTGGCTCGACCTCTTGCCGGTTGCCAAATCGGGCCTCGGGTTGGCTAGGTACATGCGGAGCTTTGAGAGCTACGTCAACGCCCGGTTTAAACACCCCTTGATCAGGAGGTTGCTGGAATACGACGGCATGTTCGTGGGCAGTCCGCCGTGGGAGCTCCCCGCGCTGTACGGCCTGCTCCTCAACTACTCCGTCTTCGTGAGGGGGGTAAAGGCGCCTGTGGGCGGCTTCGGCGCCGTCGCGGAGAACTTAGCGGAGATAGGGGCCCGGCACGGCGCGCAACTGAAGACATGCACCGCCGCTAAGAGGATCGAGGTGGGGTCCGGCCGGGTCCTCGGCGTCCACACGCAGGATGGCTTCCTCAAGGCGGACGTGGTGGTGGCTAACGCAGACTACAAGCTCGTGGAGGACATGTTGCCCCCTCGTTACCGGAGCTACGACGAGGACTACTGGCGCGGATTGAAGATGGCTCCGTCGGCCTACATGGCTGTTCTTGCGGGCGACAGATGGGAGGGGCCTCCCCACGTGGTCTACATATCCAGCTGGGAGGAGCATCTCAACGCCTTGGTGGGCCGCGGCGAGATGCCGGACTTGCCCTCTTTCTACATCCACGTGCCTTCTGTCGTCGAGGAGGGCTGGGCCCCGCCCGGCAGATCCAGCATGTTTCTCCTGGTGCCGTCGCCCCCCGGCGCGGAGTACTGGCCCAGGGGCCTAGCGGAGAGACTCGCCGCCATGGCCATGGGAGGCGACGTGAAGGCGCTTGTGGAGTACCCCAGCAGTTTCTTCTGCCAGCGCTACGGGGCGTACCGATGCACAGCGTTGGGGCCGAGGCACACGCTACGCCAGACGGCGCTGGGCAGGCCCTTGATGAGAAGCAAGAAGGTGGAGGGGCTGTTCTACGTGGGCCAGTACACCCACCCCGGGATAGGCGTCTCCTCGGTGCTTGCCTCGGCATACGTGCTGAGTAAGTACTATGTCTAGTCTCCACTACTCGTTCTTCAGAAAAGGCAGGAACTTCTTCTACTCAAGCGCCTTGTTCCCCAGCGCCGTCAGAGACGAGGTGGCGGTGCTCTACTCCTTTGTGAGATACGTGGACGATCTGGTGGACAGGGCCGAGCCGCTTGTGGAGGACTTCTACCGCGCCTACAGGCTCTTGGAGAGGTCGTTAGACGGCGCCGTAAGCCCCCCGGTCCTCGGCGAGTTCGCCAAGCTGGCGAGGCGGCGGGGCTTTGAGAGGAGCTGGATAGAGGCGTTTATGGAGGCCATGGAGATGGACCTCTACAAGAAGAGATATGCAACCTTCAGCGAGTTGCTCCACTATACATACGGCTCGGCAGAGGTCATAGGGCTCTTCATGGCCAAGATAATGAGCCTGCCCCCCGCCTCCTACCCATACGCCAGGTTGCTGGGCAGGGCGTACCAGCTCATAAACATGATCAGAGACGTCGGCGAAGACCTCGCCCTAGGCCGCATCTACATACCGGCCGAGGACATGGCGAAGTTCGGGGCGAGGGGGGTCGAGCCCACCGAGGAGTTCGCCCAAGTTATTAGATACGAGCTCGCTAGGTATCTACAGATCCAGAAGGCCGCCGAGGAGGGCTATAGATACATCCCCCGGAGGCTCCTGCCAGCCATAAAGACGGCCTCAGACCTCTACAAGAGGACCGCCATGTTGATATGGCGGAGGCCCCTAGTCGTGCTCAACCGCAAGGTCAAGCCGCGCTTCGGCGAGGTGCTGCTACTCTACGTAAAAAACGTGGTGTCGATATGAACCCCCGCTACGCCGTCTACAGAATCCTCGTCCACAGCCGCCCCAGGTTCTGGCTGTACACAGCCGGCCCCTTCTTGGTAGGCTACGGCGCAGGGGCTACCGCGCTCGGCCAATTCGCCGAGCCGCTGTTTATATACGGCATAATCTACTTCATGTTATTCGCCAACCTGTACCTTTACGGTGTCAACGACCTCTTCGACCTAGATACCGACCTCTTAAATCCCAAAAAGGCCGGGCCGGAGCGCTCAGCCGCCGGCGCCACGCGGCTTCTAGCCGCCTCAGCCGCCGCCTCCGCCTTAGCCGCCGTGCCGCTGGCGGTCGACCCCACCGCCGCCGCGCTGACGGCCCTTTACCTCATCCTATCCACTGCCTACAGCACGCCGCCCCTCCGCTTGAAGGCGAGACCCCTCCTGGACTCATACAGCAACTGGCTCTACATAGTGCCCGCCGCACTTGGGTACTACATGTCCTCGGGCAACCTCCTGCCCGCCTGGGTCTGGGCGGCTGGCGTGGCGTGGACGGCTGGTATGCACGCCTTGTCGGCGGTGCCCGACATAGAGGCGGACAGGAAAGCCGGCGTCAAGACAGTCGCCGTGACCCTGGGGCCCCGCGGGGCCATGTTATTCGTCGTGGCAAACTGGGCGACCACCGCAGTCGTACTAACAGCCCGCGACCCCCTCCTAGCCCCCTCCCTCCTCTACCCCGCCGTCGCGTTGTACCTAGCGCTGAGACCCCACCTAGTCCCCACTTGGTACTGGCGGTTTCCCTACATCAACGCGGCCATGGGCGCCCTGGCCTTCCTCTACGCCACGAGACACTTATGGACTGGTTACTTGTAATAGCCCCCCTCCTTGCGGAGATCCGCAACGTCAAGAAGCTAGCGGGCAGATTGCCCACCTGTGTGTACATACCAGCGCGCGGCCGCGAACAACCGCTTAGCCACACCTCTAGATATGCCGTGGTGGTGAGAGACGCCGATGACGAATGCGCAGAGGACAACTGCATCAAGGTACCGACGACTGGGAAAAGCGCCGCGTTGGAGTACATAGTTAACAACGCCAATTGTGAATACGTGGCTATGTTCGACTCAGATGTGTACTTCACCCCTACAGACGCTGAGCGCCTCGCCGCCGCGGCGGGACACGACGGCGTAGCCACCAGCTACCGCCTCGTCGTGGGGAGGGGCTTCTGGGGATGGGTGGCCGCCGCGGCCAGCGACTTCGGCTTCGTCATAATGGCGCTCTACAGGTTCGTCTGGGGAGGAGCCGTCGCAGGGAGAAAGGAGACTCTGGCCAGGGTGATGCGCGGCGTCTCTAACGCCGTCAGCGACGACATGTACGCCACCGCCAGAGCCAAGGCCCTAGGCGTCCCCATACGCTTCATATACCTAAGGTTAATAAGCCCCCCACCGGCAGACAGCCCACGTACCGTATTCAAATGGATTCAGAGACAGTACGCCATGGCCGCCAGGTTAGGCCCGCCCGCAGTCAAGGTAGGCTTAGCTGCTCTCGCCATCTGGCTAGCCACCTGGGCTCTCTATCCCCACACACTCTTCATATACGCCGTCGCGGGCTACATTCGCAGAAAAGCCCTAGGCGTCCCGGCCACGCTCCTGTACATACCCGCCGCCGCCGTGGCATACGTGTACACCCTAGCCGCCGTGGTGCTGGGATTCCTCACGAGTGAAGTCGAGTGGCGAGGACGCGTTGTGAAGCTCAACGCAACACCCCCCGGAAAGGCCCCAGCCCGGCGTGAGGCCATCCCGTGAGGCCCAAGCAAGAGGGTTTAAGATATCCAGCTACCTAAGAAACGCCGATTCAAGCACCACCTCAAACCCGAACAGCCCATCAAAAGCGCTCATGGCTATCCACGGCCCACCCACCGCTCCCCCAGCTCCGCTCCGCGCGGAGCCGCCGCTGATACCGATCCGCGCAACGGGCGCGACGACCCTAGCATGCGCTGCGTCACCCACCTCTTCGCGCTGGCATGTCCGCGACACGCGGATGCGCTGGGTCGCGTCGGGGGGTATGTGTCGTTGAACACAGAGCTCTCCGCGGAGCCCCGCGCTGAAATGTCCTACGGAGTTACCTTGCCTTGTCCTGACTTTAGGTTCTCAAGGGCCGTCTTCACCCACTGGAACCAGTCTGTGAAGGACTTGTCGCGGCCCGGCGTGAAGGGCTCATACGCCACGTAGGTTGTGTCGTTTCGGAATATCGCTACGTATATGGGAGGGGTCTGGAAGACGGGTCTCGTCCCGAGCGGCTGGTACGAGCCGTATGCCTCTGCGGTCATGTTGGCGAGTCTCCATGCCTGGTCGATCTTGGGTGATGTGGCTGTGCCGCTTACAACTTTGCCTTGTAGGTAGTCGCCGAGCGTGAGCTGGCCGTTGTAGAGCAGGGCGAGGTAGCTCCTTGTGGCGTTGTCCGTGGCCCAGGGGGCTAAATACACCGTGTAGCCCTCCGCGGCTTTGAGCAACTGGCTTAAGACGGCGAGTAGCTCCGTGCGGTATGTGGCGTTGAGCTGGTCGCGGTAGCCCACCACCACCACGCCCTGCGGCCCCCTCTGCACCAGTATGCCGGCTGAGGAGGCCTCGGCCAGGATTGCGTTTCTCTTGTTGGGGTCTTCCCAGTAGGGCTTGTACGCCGGCCCTTTTCCGTAGGCCCCCGCGGCTACTGTGGCGAGGAGCAGGCCGGCCGTCGCGGCGAGGGCTATGGCGAAGATGAGCCAGTTGTTCATCGCCGTGAGTTTGGACCCCCCTTTTAAATTTGTCGTCAAAATTTATAAAGCGTTGCGGGTGCGACGGCGTCGTGGGTCTCTCGTTTTGGCTTAGGGGAAACGTAGGCGCCATGATAATATCTTGGTTTCTATTCGCTATATCAGGCTCCCTGACCTTTCCCTACCTCTCTAAGTATCTGGAGATGTTGGGGGCTTCCGAAATCGAGATCGGCACAGTGAGGGCCTTGGGTTCCCTCGCCGTCTTGGTCACAATTCTGCCGGGCGGCGTCTTGACTGATGTAATCGGGAGGAAGAGGTCTATCGTCATCGGGACTTGGGGAATAGCCGTCGTCCAGTTTCTCTACGCTGTTGTGCAGGACTGGAGGCAGTTCGCCGTGGTTTACGTGGTGGATTGGGCTCTCCACTTCTACCAGCCCGCCCTCACGGCAATCTTGCTGGATTCTCTTCCGCCAGAGAAAAGAGGCGGCGGCATGATGCTCACGGCGGTCCTCCCCCAAGTCCCTTGGCTCTTTCTGCCACCTGTCGGAGGCTATCTGCTGGATCACCTAGGTCTGCTGGGTATGCGTCTCTCCTTTGTGATATCTGGTCTCATATCGGTCTCCGTGGCGTTGCTCAGGATGCGGGCTCTTCAAGAGACCATAATGGTGAAACCTGTAGACAGGAGAAAGCTGGCTAGAGAGGTCCTCCATTCTTACTTCTTCTGGAGGGGTCTGTTTTCTATTCCACCTTTTGTGGCGTATATCACTCTTCTAGGGTTTCTGATGTCTCTTGCAGGCATTGCGCTTCAGACCTTCGGAGTGCTCTACGCCACCAACGTGGTGGGGCTGGACAACACGTCTTGGGGCGTGGTTCAAAGCGCGACGACGGCTGTCGGCATTTTCTTCGGCCTCGTCCTCATGCCTGTCATAGACAAGGCGCCTCGTGTGTCGGCTCTCTTCGCAGGTCTTCTCCTAATGGCTGTCGGCTACTTCATGGTGGGGACGTGGGCAAATGTGGTGGCGCTCGTTACGGCGGCAATCCTCGTGGGAATAGGCTCTGAAGTGTCCATGTCTATACGTAGGGCGTTGGTAGGCGATCACATAACGCCGGAAAACAGAGGAAGAGTTATGGGCACAACCCTCGCCCTTGAATATCTAGGCTCCATCGCAGGCGGCATAGTAGTTGCTTATATCTACGCTACATCTCCCCGCCTAGCCTTTATCTTCTCAGGCGCGGTCTTGTTGTCTGCGGCAGTTCCTCTGGCCCGGAGCGCTCTCCAGGCGCGCTGAAGCTACTGATCCTTTACTATGAGGACGTCGATAGGAGACTCCTGTACCACTCTTGAGGAGACGCTTCCCATTAATATGCGCCGTATGGTGGAGAGGCCCCTTGCGCCTAGCACTATAAGCGACGCGTTTACCTCCCTCGCGAATTTAATTATCTCGTGGGCCGGGTCTCCCTCCAGCACCTTCCCCTCCGCATTTCCGCCAAGGGTCGCAAGGGCCTCTTTCACGAGTTGCTCAGCCTTCTCCCTCAGGCTTGCGACTACTGCAGGAGACGAGAACATGTCTGACAGCGACAAGACAGCGGTATCGATCACGTGGACTACGTAGATCTTGGAGCCGAACTTCTCGGCAAGCCCCTTGGCTTTCTGTAGAGCCTTCTTCGCCTGCGGAGAGCCGTCGTAACCCACAACGATACGTTCCATGGAAAAAAAGTGGGCCGAGTTTATAAGTTTAATCGGCGCTGGGTCTGTGCTCCTCGGGGACCCCGTACTCTACCAAGCTTTTTAGTATAGACTCCTCCGAAACGAGGTCGCGTATCGAGATTACTCCGAAGAGCTTGCCGCCCTTTGTCACCACCACGTGGCGTATGTTGTGTTGACGCATTATCTTAGCGACGTTCCATATGGGCTCATCCCCCTCCACCGTTATTACGGGCGAGGACATGATCTCCTTCACGGGGAGGTTCAGATCCAGGTTGTTGGCCACGGCCTTTACAATGTCGCGTTCAGACACGACACCTATCGCCACGTCAGGTTGGGCCTTATCCACTACGACCACTAGGCCGATCCTCTTCTCTGCCATGATCCTAGCCACATCTTTGATCCTCGCCTCCGGCGTGGCCGTGACGGGGGGTTTCCTTGCTATGATTTCTGCTTTCATGAACAAATTCTCTTTACCGGTAGATAAATATTTCTGAAATTACAGAATGATGAAATCGGCATGACCGCCGCCATACAAGGAGGCGGAGCCGTCGACGCGGCGGCGAGGCAGATTAAACTCGCCATGGGCAAAAACAGAGACGCCGTCTTGTGGGCGGCGATGTGGGCTGTGTCAGGCATTGAGACATAGTCGGACGCGAGCTCCTCCGCGTAGCCGCCTCCGGCGACGCCGCCGTGAGGCTGTCAACGCTGTATGTACCAATATCAACAACTCGCGCGGCTCTCAATACACGGCAAAGAGGGGCAAAGGCAGCTGGATTCCTCAAATTCCTAGAAGGCGGATAAGACAGGCGCCGACGCCCTAAAGAAGCTGAGGGAGCTTGTGGAGGAGGGCGAGCTGGGGGGTCGCCTCGTGAGGCTGGAGGAAGAATGCGTGAAGATCCTCGAGGCAGGCGCAGAGCTTAGAGACGACAAGCTCTACCCCACTATCAGAGCCTTGGTAGATGGGGGGACGTGTACAAGATCGTCCTCTACCGCCTAAAGAAAGGCGCGAGATACCTCCAGTTCTACGTGAGGGGCGACGACGCCGCGGCGAGGGCCGTGAAGCTGGTAGGTACTGACAGGGAAACCCTCCGAGTCGCACCAATGTCCGACAGGAGGATTAAAATAGGCGACTCCAGCAGTCGCATAGACGCTTGGCGCGGTACGAGGAGCTTAGAGAGGCGACAGAGAAGTGGAGCAACAGCAAGTAAGCCCTGGAAGCCCAAAAAACTTTTAAACAAACACGTTACGGGAGTCGGCGGGGGTGCCCGAGCCAGGTCAAAGGGGCGGGTGGTTGCCCGCCCGGCTAGAGGGGCAGGGTTTAGGTCCCTGTGGCGTAGGCCTGCGTGGGTTCAACGGCGGGAGAACCGCCGGACAGATCCCACCCCCCGCACCACTTCTCTCATCTGGTTGACTGCGCGGTAGGCGTCGGTGGCAATTTTTAAAAAAATGATAAAGATGTGGATTTGGTGAAGATTACGGTGAAGATTTTTGGGCCGAAGTACTTTGGTTTGGACACCTATGATGTAATTACGATGGTTCTTGAGGTAAGAGATGGCGCTACGGTGGCCGAGGTCATGGACGCGCTCGACCGCATATACCCTGGGCTGAAAAACAAGTTGTTAAGAAACGGAGTCGTAATTCCGATGCACGACATATGGATAAATGGCCGCTCTATAGACTTTCTCCAGGGCTTAGATACAGTTTTGAAAGAGGGAGATGTGGTCCAGATAATTCCTCCCTTTGGCGGCTAACGGGTCCAATACACCACATCTTTCTCTATACGTCTAACGGCGCCCTGCTCCTCTAGGTAGAGGAGGTGGCTGTACGCCTCTCCTATTGCGAATATTTTGTTATACACATCGAATTGTTCAAAAGGCCCGGCGTCCCATGCCATCCTCTGGGCGATTTGGTAGGTGGTCATAGGCTCTTTTAATAGTTTCAACACCTCGGCGAGTCTCCTCTCGTGGTGGCTTAACAACTCGGCGACGCGTGTGGACAAGTCCGGTATCTCGTCGCCGTGAGCCGGGAAGGCTTTTGCGGCCCGTGAGACCTTTCTAAGACTTTGTAGATATTCCTTGAGGGGGTTGAAGTCCGGTATTGGGTACCAGGAGATATTAGGCGTGATTTTAGGTAATACATGGTCTCCGGTGAAGACGCCGAAGTCGGCCACATAAACCACGTGCCCAGGGGTGTGGCCAGGCGTCCACACGGCCTTGAGCCCGCAGTCGAGCGCATCGCCGTCTCTCACAGGCCTCCAGTCCAGCTTCCACACGTCTTCAAAAGCTTTCCTAAACCGGGCCATGGGGTGCACCTTTAGAAACGCCTCAGCCACGTCTGGAGGCGCCCCGTGTCTTTTGTACTCCTCCGCGTACATTTTTGCAAGCTCTTCGAAAGATGTCGCGATGTCCATAAGCTCCTTTTCCCCTATGTACAAGTCTGGAGAGGCTACCTCGGCTAGGAGTTGCGCCAGGGTTATGTGGTCTGCGTGGAAGTGCGTCACGTATACCTTCGTTATTTCGGCCGGCTTTATGCCCAGCGACTTAAGCCCCCTCACCAGCGATAGAGCGGCGTCGTAGGTGGCTAAGCCCACGTCTATGAGGCCGTAGCCGTCTCCGCATCGCAAGACGTAGACGTTGACGTGGCCCAGCTCCATGCCGGGCAGGGGGATTTTGAGCCGGAAAAACGACATATAAATCAAGATGTGATGTGGTATATGTATTTTCCCATCGAGGAGCCAGACGCCGAGGGGATCTTCGTGAAGAGACTTAACAGGTTCGCCGGCGTGGCGCTTATAGGGGGCGGGGAGGCCCTCGTCCACATCCACGACCCCGGCAGACTGCAAGAGCTCCTCCGCCCGGGGGCTAAGATCTGGGCCCGGAGGAGGCAGGGCGGAAAAACCCAGTACTACCTACTCGCCGTGGAGCTAAACGACGAGCTGGTGCTGGTGGACTCGGCGCGGCACAACAAAATTGCCGCGTGGCTTATAGAAAGCGGCGTAGTGCTACGCGGCTACCAGCTCCTTCGGTTTGAGCCCAGATTCGGCGGGGGTAGGTTCGACCTACTCCTCCGGAGCCCAGGCGGGCGGGAGGCCTTGGTGGAGGTGAAGGGGGTGACCCTTGAGGCCGAGGGGAGGGCGCTGTTCCCAGACGCCCCCACCTCGAGGGGGGCGCGGCACATGGAGGAGCTGGCGAAGGCGGTGTCGGAGGGGTTCGAGGCGCATGTCCTCTTTCTTGTCTTTAGGAAGGGGGCGGTGAAGTTCTCCCCCAACTGGGACATGGACCGGAGGTTCTCGGAGGCGCTGAGGCGCGCCCTGGAGCTGGGGGTTGGTGCGCATGCGGTAAAGCTCGAGATGTTTATGTGGGGCCTGCGGCCGGTTGGAACCTTGCCTATCGACCTAGAGCCGCCTAGATAGCTCCTTTAGGTAGCGATACACCGAGCCCCATATCTTGTCGTCATTTCTTATCTTGTTTTCGAAGTTCTCGTAGCCGGCCCACTCCCTGAACGCCTTCTCGGTCTCCTCGTCCCACGTGCCCGTCACGTCGCCTCTGTAGAAGCCGAGTCTCCTCAATATGGACTGAACCTCCGCCGCGACGTCTTTCTTAACCACCACGTCGCTGGGGTTGTCTCTCTGCAACAAGGCTAGTTCCCATATCTTGAAGATCCTGCGGAGCTCGGCCACGGGCTCCGGGTGGTCGTCTACCCTAATGTCCACATACACGTCGCTGAGCCCTAGGTAGCCGCCGTTTGGTCTCAACACGAGCACCGCCGCAGACTGCTTGCCTCTTCTGTCGCCTCCCGCCTTTTCCCCCGCCTCAAGCGCCGCAAGTAGCTTATCCACCAGCTCCCCCCTCTGCGTCTCAAAAGCCCTGGCCATAGCCTCGACAACCTGCGGACCTGCGAGGATGTTGCCAGAGGCTACGAAGCCGCTTCCAACTACGTGGCCTGCGTGCTCTGGGCATTCTCCGCCGGTGAAGCCGTAGGCGTTGCCTCTTATGTCAACCGCGCCTATCTGCCTCTGCTCCTTACCGGGGTCCTGCGCCAGGGCTTTCTCCACGGCCTCCCTCGCCGTCAACCCCTGTCTTATCAACGCAAGAACGGCCTTGCCCAGTCTTGGATTGGCATAGCATTGAGTGGCCACGGCGCCTACCCCCGCCTCCCCGTGGGGCACAAATGCACCTACTGCGACGAATTTAGAGGCAACGGCCACACCCACGTCGACGCCGTCTGTAGCTACGATAGAAAATGTCATGAAGTAGGCATCATCCCCAAATAAATATATACTGCCCACGGTGCAGACATATGGAGCTGAGGAAGGGGATAAAACTCCTCCGTGGGTCGCCCAATACCTTAATCGCCGGGAGATACGTCGTCGACCCTGGCCAGCCGGCGGAGAGGGCGGCCGAAATCGTCGCCGAGGTAGGCAACACGCCAGTCGTCCTCTTGACGCATTTCCACGCGGATCACCTCACCGCCACGCCTGAGGGCGCCGAGGTCTACGCCCCCTGGGGCGAGGAGCTGTTTGTCTCCAGCGTCAAGGCGCGGCTCTTCTTCACACACGGCGTCTATATGGAAAACGCTGTGTATAAAGGCAACGACTTGAAGGTCGTGGGCTTGGTTAAGCCAGGCGACCGGGTCGGCCCCTTTGAGGTCGTGCCGTTGCCGGGACACACCTTCGGCCATGTGGGCTTCTACGCCGAGGGGGTCCTCTACGCCGGCGATGCTTTGTTTGGGGAGAAGGTGCTGGAGAAATACGGCGTGCCCTACCTCATGGACGTCGACGCGTTTCTGGCGTCGCTAGAGCGCATCAGGTCGCTGGAGCCCGAGATGCTGGTGATGGGGCACGGCCCCGTGGCGGCTAGCCGCAGGAGGATCGTGGAGATGATAGAGGCAAACAGAGCGGCTGTGGAGAGGGCGGTTAAGCTGGTGGTTGACGCGCTACCGGGGGACCTAACAGCCGTTTCGGTGAGGGTGATTAAGGCCTCTGCGGCTGAGCATGGGTGGGAGAACGTGTTGCTGACGATGACCACGGTGAGGGCGGTGTTATCAAAGCTGAGCAGAGAGGGTAGAGTTTACATTGATGAAAACGGCATGTGGAGAATAAATTAACATGATATATAATGACAGAATTATTCCCAAACAAATATTTATATTGCTCTTTATTTATACTAAATCTTCTTTAAATTTTTATATGGGATAAATCTTTAAATATCCCTAATTTCACTAGTATATGCATAAGTACGTATACAGCTTCGAGGAGGCTGATTATAAGAACAAGAAGGTGTTTGGCGGGAAGGGCGCGAGCCTTATCCAGATGACTCAGCTTGGTCTCCGGGTGCCGCCTGGCTTCATCGTCACCACAGAGGCTTGTAAAAAGTTCTACGAGCCGAGGAGAGGCGAAATAACGCAACTTGAGGCGGTTCTTCTCAAAAATCCTCCTCCCGAGGTGAGAGACGAGGCGATTAAAAAACTACATTCCGTCATCGACAGCTTGGAGCTACCAGAAGACATGTGGAGCCAGATAGTGAAATACGTGAAGGAGCTGGAGAGGAAGACCGGCAAGAGATTCGGCGACCCCGAAAATCCGTTGCTTGTGTCTGTTAGAAGCGGCGCGGCGGTTTCTATGCCGGGTATGATGGATACGGTCCTCAACCTAGGGCTCAACGACGAGACCGTCAAGGGCTTGGCTAAACAGACCGGCAACGAGTGGTTTGCCTACGACGCCTACCGGAGATTCCTTCAGATGTTTGGGAAAATCGTGCTTTCAATAGACGAGAAGCTCTTCTCCTCGACCTGGGAAGAGATAAAGAAGAAGTACGGCGTTAAGGACGACCCGGACGTCCCCCTAGAGGGCTTGAAGGAGGCTGTGGAGAGGTTTAAGGAGATCATAAGGCGGGAGAGGGAAGGCTTCCCACAGGACCCGTGGGAGCAACTGCGCCTCGCTGTCAAGGCGGTTTTTAGGTCTTGGATGAGCCCGCGGGCCATCTTCTACAGAATAATTGAAAAAATCACGCCGGACATCGCGGACTGCACCGCCGTCAACGTGGTGACGATGGTCTTCGGAAACGTGGGATGGGACTCGGGGACCGGCGTTGTGTTTAGCAGAGACGTGGCCACGGGGGAAAACAGGCTCTACGGCGAGTTCCTGCCGGTGGCGCAGGGCGAAGACGTGGTGGCCGGCATAAGGACCCCCATGGATATCGAAGAGTTTAGAAAGAGGTTTCCACACCTCTACGAGGAGCTTTACCGTGGCGTGAAACTCCTTGAAAAAGTCAACAAAGACGTGCAAGACGTGGAGTTCACGGTTGAAAGGGGGGTGCTCTACTTCCTACAGGCAAGAAACGCCAAGATGACGGCGTTGGCCAGGGTTAAAACAGCTGTGGACATGGCAAAAGAGGGGGTAATCACAAAGGAGGATGCCCTCCTCTACGTAAGTCCCGACCATGTGTTGCAGTTGCTGTACCCGCGGATCGACCCCAAGGCTAAGGCGAAGCCCGTGGCTCAGGGCCTGCCCGCGAGCCCCGGCGCGGTTTCAGGCCAGGTGGTGTTCGACCCAGACGACGCCGTTAGATGGGCGGCGCAGGGCAGACGCGTAATACTGGCTAGGGTAGAGACCAAGCCGGATGACGTGCACGGCTTCTACGCAGCTGTGGGGGTCTTGACGAGCCGAGGCGGAATGACTAGCCACGCTGCTGTGGTTGCCAGGGCCATAGGCAAGCCTGCCGTGGTCGGCGCGGAGGCTGTCGAGATACATGAGGAGGAGAAGTACATGAAGATAGGCGATGTAGTCATAAGGGAGGGGGACTGGGTCACAATCGACGGACATACCGGCAATATATACGTGGGCACTGTGCCGACCATAGAGGCTGAGCTCATCCCGGAGCTCGAGGAGCTTTTGGGGTGGGCCGACGGGTACAGACGCCTGGGGGTTAGGGCAAACGCGGATCTGCCGGAAGACGCCGCAATTGCGCGGAAATTCGGCGCACAAGGCATCGGCCTGCTCAGGATAGAGCGTATGTTCCGAAAGCCAGAGCGCCTGGAGCTCCTGCGGAGTATCATATTGGCGGAGTCCCCGGAGGAGAGGAGGCCCCATCTGGAGAGGCTCTACAAGATGTTGAAAAGCGACTTCAAGGAGGTGTTTAAGATAATGGACGGGCTACCGGTCATAGTGAGGCTTATCGACCCGCCGCTTCACGAATTCCTGCCTAAGCCGGAGGAGGTCCTGGAGCAGATCCACCAGAGGAAGATGCGGGGTGAAGACGCCTCGAGCCTGGAGAAGCTGTACCGCCGCATAAAGACGTTGCAGGAGGCAAACCCGATGCTCGGCCACCGAGGCGTGAGAGTCGGCGTGACGCATCCAGACTTCTACTACTACCTAAACAAAGCCATTCTGGAGGCCACCGCCGAGTTGAAGAAAGAGGGCTACAGACCTGTGGTGGAGATCATGATCCCGCAGGTCTCCGACGTGAGAGAAATCATCTACGTAAAGGAGAGGGCTATACTCCCCGCGCTTAGAGACGTGGAGAGGGAATTCGACGTGAAGCTAGACGTGAAGATTGGAACCATGATAGAGACGGTGCGCGGATGCCTAACGATAGACGAGATAGCGAAACACGTAGACTTCATAAGCTTCGGCACAAACGACCTAACGCAGGCGGTGTTTAGCTTCAGCCGCGACGACGCGGAGAACAAGTTCATACCGCAGTACCTAGAGCTGAAGATCCTCGACGCCAACCCCTTCGAGACCATAGACGTTAAGGGCGTCGGCAAGCTTGTGGAATACGCATCCGCCGCCGCCAAGGAGGTTAACCCAGCTATAGAAGTCGGCGTCTGCGGGGAACACGGCGGAGACCCCAGGTCTATACACTTCTTCCACAAGACAAAGGTGGACTACGTAAGCGCCTCCCCCTTCAGAGTCCCGCTGGCAAGGCTGGCCGCGGCTCAAGCCGCCATATTGGCCAGGCAGGGCAGAACTAGCTAGGCACAAAATGCATCTAGAGAAACCCTTTTATTAAACCGGCGTCTTCTACACACATGTGGACTAGGTTGAGAAATTTCATAACCAGTATGTGCCTCGTCCTTGCGCCTTATATAGACGTATGTAGATTCGGGGCGCCAAAGGAGAAAAGCGACTTAAAGCAAGAGAGAGAAAGCCGCTGCACCAAAATATAGTTTTTTACCCCCTCCAAAAACCCCTCCGTGAATCTGCTCGATTTCATAGGCGCATTCCACGCCGAGGTCTCCAGGATGCTCGACGCCGTAGACAGCCACGGCGAAGCCGGCGGCCTCATGGAGTGGGCAAACGGCAGGGTGGGCAACTACGAGGTTTACTTCCTGTGGTTTCCGAAGACCCGGCGCCTGGTCTGCACAGTGAGGGGACCCGGCGTGAATAAGGACGAGACCGTCGCGGTTAAAAGCTCCCTAGACGCCATAGCCCTCGCCGAGCAACTCATAAGGCGCTTAAGAAAATGAGGGTAGCCGTCCTCTACACCGGCGGGAAAGACAGCCACTACGCCACCCTGAAGGCCCTCGACCAGGGACATGACGTGGTCTGTCTCATAACTGCAGTTGCCAAGAGGAAGGACTCCTACATGTTCCACACGGTGAACATCCGGTGGAGCCTCCTCCACGGAGAAGCCATGGGGGTTCCCCAGCACCTCGTGGAGGTAAGCGGCGAGAAGGAGAGGGAGGTTGAGGAGCTGGCGCAACACATGGAGGGGCTAGTCCGGGAGTGCCGTCTGGAGGGCCTCGTGACGGGCGCCGTGGCGTCGGTGTATCAAAAAAGCCGCGTGGACAAGGTGGCAAAGCGGCTGGGGCTGATCCACATGGCGCCTCTCTGGGGCTACGACCAGGAGAACCTACTGAGGGAGGAGGCTGAGAACATGCGGTTTCTCATCACCGCCGCCATGGCGATGGGCCTCGGCCCGCAACACCTCGGCAGGGTCGTGACGCCGGACATGGCCGAGGAGATAATTGCATTGAGCAGGAGATACGGCTTCTCCCCCGTGGGGGAGGGCGGGGAGTTCGAGACGTTTGTGGTGGAGAGCCCCCTAATGGCCCTTGACGTCGTCAGCGGAGAGATCCACTGGCACCCAGGCGGGTGGGGCTACTACGAAATCAAGGAGGCTAAGATAAAGGAGCGGAGGCGCCCAAAAATTTAAAAGGACATGCATAGACGGCACCTAGGCCCCGGTAGCTCAGTCCGGCAGAGCGGCGGAGGATCCGGAGGGCCGGGTCCACCGATGCTGCAGACCCGTAGGTCCCGGGTTCAGGGAGAACCCGCCCAAAAATCCCGGCCGGGGCTTCCATGGGCTCTTCTTGCTATGTCTGGAGAATCCGTCCACAGACGAGGGGACGTGCGGGTGGACGCTCTAACCCGCCGCGAGTAGATCCAGCTTCTCTCTGTCCTCCAGCGTGAGGCTGTTGGGGTCGATAGAGGAGAGGATGACCTCGGCTGCGGCCTTTGGATTCACGAAGTAGTAGGTGAAGGGGCCTACCCTCACGCTTCTGAGTCTCCCCTCCCTCTCCAGCACATATATATGCCACTGCACAGCCCCCCAGGTCTTGCCTGTGGCTTTCACGATCTGTGAAAGGGTGGCCGCCCCCATCCGCTCTACTTGGCTTAGTATCTCGCGTCTAATGGGGTCGTCGGCGGTGGCTTTTTTAATGCGGCTGATTATTGGGAGTAGCGGCGCCAGCAACCACTCCCTCCTGTTTGTGGCGAGATGGCTGAGACCCGCCGCGGCCGCGACGCCGACAGCCGCCGCGGCTACCGGCGCCTCAGGCACATATATGGGAGCTGGCTCGACGGGGGGCGCCGGCTCTACGTATATCCAGCCCGCCACCTCCGCGGGCTTCAGCTGTGTGTTGACGCAGATGATCTCCGCGGTGGCTGGGCCCTGGATCTGCAACGGCGAGGTGGGGCTACATAGAGCGGGGAGGTTCGGCACGACTGTTACAGTGGCGTTCATGGGCACAGGAACTGAGAACATCCACAGCGACAGCGGCATGAGAATCAGCGCAACTGTAAAATTCACGCTTTGAAGCACAGACAGACTTATATTTATTGTGGTGGGCTATTTAGTAGGCTGGTTAAGCAGGTGGTAAAACGTGGGCGTTACGTACCTCAGCTTAGCCAGCTGTTGCGTCTTTGGGGGGAGGGGCTTAGCCAGCTCCTTCATCTTGTCTGTAATTATGTACTTCTTCACTTTTCTCGAGAGGTCCAGCGTCATCTCCTCGTACTCAGCGGCATAGCCCTCCTCCGTCAGCTGCCGCAAAGCTTCTTCAACAGCCATGGGGGATATTTCGAGTTTAAGTCCCAGTTCATCCCTGGCCACCAGCGCAAGCGCATATACGGAGTTTGCGTCTCCGCTTGTGATTGAGGCCAGTATTGACGCCACTAACGTCCTCAAATCCACGACAGTCTGCCGCCTAAGTTTTTTAAGATTTGTGGTGGCGTCTACTCAAACCACCGTGAGCGGCTCACCCTCTTGAGTTCCTGCAAGAGGTATTCCGCGAGTTTAGCCACAGGTTTTGTGTAGAGCTGGCCCCGGCGGTTGTAGTAGTCTAAGGTCGCCGAGAACGGGATTTTTAACGCGGCACCGGGGTACTCGATACCCCTTTCGTGCTTATTCAAAACTGTAACCACCTTGGCGTCGAAGAACTTCTTCACCAAAGCCAGAGGCTTCGTGCAGTTCTCGTAACCCTCAACCACCAACACCACTATGTCGGACTTATCTAGCCCAAAAACCTCCACAGGGAGTTTAATTGGTCAAGTTTATAAGTATTGAGAAGATTATATGACCATGAGGAAGAGCGGCGAGAGGTCGCTGTAGAGACCCAAGAAGGACCTGGCGAATCTACTTGTAATATCCCACAGCTTCCTTGACTAAGTCAAACACTTCGTCTAGGGGTGAGGTGGTGGCTTTGCCTCTCGTCGAGACGGGCTCGGAGCTTCTCTATAGCCACTTCGGATTCCCGAACCACCGCCGCCAGCCGCTCCTCCACGTCGCCCTAGCTCTCTGAACTCGGACACCTTGGCCTCCAGCCTTTCGAGAGTAGTCGACTCGTTTTATGTATCTCTCGGCGGCCTTTGCGATTTGGGCGTGTGAGTCCGCCACCTCGGCGCTGAAGAGAGCCCTAGCCTCGCCGTGTGTGTTGACTGTCTTTGTCAGCTCAGCGATGAGGGCCGCGTCGCCGTATTTACGTACATATTTCTCCACATAGGTGGCATGGGGCCGTTTTAAATAGATTTACACGTCTCATGCGGTCTGTAGCGGTTCACCACATCTCCGTAGCCCGCCCCCGCCACCGCCACCTCCAGCTGTCTAAGAGCCAGACAGGGGTTGTGCTTCGCCAGCCGCGCCGCGGTGGCCACGGCCGCCTCCACCACCACGTCTCCGCAGTCTGCGCCGCATTTTTCGTATATCAGCGACGCGTCCCCCACAGTCTCCACGAATTTCTCCAAGAGCCCTTCGATAGATTCGCCGAGATCCGCGGCTGTTACCAACGCCTGAGCCGCTACGTCGCCGGGAACTACTGATGTGGACTCCACCAAGGCCAGAGCCAGCTTTTTAGTGATCTGTCCCCCACGGGAGAGGGCCTGCAGTACGTAGTCTTTGAAAGGTCTGAGGTCCACTCTTCTTCCGCGCTCGGCGGCGTCGTAGAGATAGTTCAAAACCTCGATCCACCCCCTCTCGTCCACATCCTCCGCCCTCTTCCCTGCGTACTGCCCAAGCCCCTCAGCGGCCGCCGGAGGCAACTCCACCGACAGCCTGTAGGGATTTAGAATTGCATCTAGAACCTCGCCGCTGAGCGCCCCGCGGCGGCACAGCAACCTCATCTTCCCTATGCAAGGGGTTTCCCCCAGCGCTACGGCGACGATAGACTTCGCGAGGTCGTCGTAGGCCTCAAACGCCGTGACGTACGCCTTCACCAACGTCCTCAGGTTGATCTGCCTAGGGGCGGCGCCGCACTGCTCACCCACTTCCCTAGCTACCTTTGACAGGGCCTCCTCGTAGAGGGCCCCCCTGCTTATCCCCAGCGCCTTCAGAGGCCAGGTCGGCTTCATGACGCGTTTAAGCTCCTCTGCAGACTGAAGCGCCAGTATCTTCACATATTCTCTATGCGGCCCGCCTACTTTGTCGATAAGCGCAAGAAGCTTCTCAAGCATCCTCACCTTAGACTCAACAACGTCGTAGTGGACGGTCTGAGAGGCAATCAGCGGCGGAAGATGTCGGTAAGCCATTAAATTCACGAAGATCCTCGCCCTAGGACAAGTGGACGCGTAGAGGGCCTTGGCTAGGGCGGCAAGCTTCTCCACATATGCCTGCCTCGCCTTCTCCACAACGCCGTCAGGCTCCTCGTCGCAGTACTGGAGACTCTTCGCGGCGTACAACGCCATGTAGCCCAAGCCCTCGCCCCACTTGGCGATCCGGGCCACGACCTCGCCGGCGTAGTCGTCGCCGCAGTAAACCTCGGAATTCAGGAGGAAGATCTCCTCGGCCACATCGGCGTCGGGCCTCACCGCGATTTTTTCAAAACGCGAAAGCTCAGACCTGCACCTAACCGCCAGCTCTCTTGGCAGAACCACGACGGTCGGGTGGCCCCGGCGCCTTACGTACTCGGCCCTCGACAATATCTTGCCGCAACTATCGCGCCAAAGAGCCGCGTGTTCAGACCAGATCTCGGGCTCCGAGTAAAACTGCGGAGGCAACGCGTCAAACACCGCGAAGGCCCACTTGGCCTTCTTCGCCAGCCTTAGGTATTCGGCGAAGGTGGAGGTGTCTGAGGCCAGGTCTATCACCACCGCGCCCTCCTCCACCGCCTTATACGCCATGGAGAAAACGGCGATGGATTTCCCAACGCCGTGTGGCCCCACCACCAGGAGAGAATCCCCCCTCCTAACTCTCTTCTCCACCTCCTCAGCCACGGGGGTTGGCGCAACAACCACGTTGAAGTCGCCTAGCCTAAAATGGGTAGCGCCGCCGCGTCGGCTGAACATATACATGCATCCCGTGCTACAGTTGTATTTAACGCTGGGGTTTTAACATTGTATATTAAAATACCCACGCCCTCCTATTAACGTGGCTACAGCTCTTGAAGCAAGCGTCGCTGGAAGCCGTTTTCTACGTCTGCTACTTAAGCAAGGCG
>JAVVGH010000002.1:0-23187 GCA_032249215.1 Pyrobaculum sp. | reverse complement strand
TCTAAACAAAGTCAGCCCGGCGCCCACCACCGCCACGCGGTGCTTGAAGTTGAGGTTGCGCCCCGTCATATCCTCAACACGGCGGCGACGCTTGTGGCCGTGGGGATTCCTCTCCAGCTGTGAACCACCGCGGTCTCGGCCTTGTCGACCTCCGCCTTTATCTCCCCCCTCATGACGCCGACGGCGTAGCTAAGCCTGGCTAAGCCGTGCACCTCGAAGGGAACCCCCTCGGCCAGGGCGCCGCCGCTTAGATTCACCGGCAACCTCCCGCCGGGGCAGAAGGCGCCGTCTGCCAAGAGGTCCTTGGCCATGCCTCTGGGCGCAAGCCGCAACGCCTCTATGTGTTGCAACTCCTTGAAGCTGTATCTGTTGTCCACCTCGGCGAAGTCGACCTCTTTGTAGGGGTCGGCGATCTTGGCTTGTGTATAAGCTCCATCTGCCGCCTCTCTTGCATGTAGCGGAAAAGCCCAGTCATGAAACTCCAGACTAGAAAACTCAGTGGACCACCAAACGCCGTCTACCCACACCGGCGTGTCGTTGTACCTCTTAGCAACTCTTTCAGAGGCGAGGACAACCACGACGGCCGCGTCGACAAACTTGGCGATATCGGCCTCTCTAAGAGGCTCTGCCACCACTGGAGTGGCGGATCTAGACTTGCCAGGGGAGGCATATACAGCCCGCTGGTTCTTAACCCCGGCCTTGTGGGCCTTCTCAACCACGGCCTCGAGATGTTCCTCAGCAACGCCGAATTTAGACATATAAGCCCTGGCCTCAAGCGCTGCAAGGGCATGAACGTTTTCAAGACCTAGGGGTCTTAAGGAGATGGGGTCCGTCGCCGTAAATATAACTTCGTTAAGAGTCTCCACGTCGGAGGGCTTTCCATGCGACTCCACAACCACCACGTCGAAGAGGCCGGACCTAATCATCATATAGGCCTGCCCCACGCACTGAAGCCCGTCGCCCGTCACCGTGTACACGGACTTCATGGCTCCCCCCACGGGGTCCGGCGCAAACTCGTCAGAGATGGCTATGCCCTCCCAGAAGTCCTCTTGACACGACACGAAGGCGTCTACCTCGCTCCTTGGGTCGAGCCCCCCGGCGTCTTCGTAGGCCCTCTGAGCCGCCTTAAACATCATCTCGCGGAAGGAGTAGTCAACCACCTCGGGCTGGAACCCAAACCAGCCCACACCAACAATACCCACTCGCATATATGCTCAAGATACCGCCTATTTAACAATTACTGAGGCAAAAGTCAAAAACTATATATTTATCTAACTCTTTTAATTTCTTCTATAGCCTCAGGGTTTTCCAGAGCCGAGAGGTCGCCGGGGTTTCTGCCTAGGTAGACGGCGCGGATGACCCTCCTCATGATTTTGGCGTTGCGGGTCTTCGGAAGCATCCTCACGAACTTTATGTCCTCCACGGCGCCGAAGGCTTTCCCCAGCGCCTCCTCGGTGAGTTTAATCAGCTCCTGCCTAAGCGCCTCGCTGGGCTCGTAGCCAGGCTTCAACACAACGAAACATATGGGCACCTCCCCCTTTACCTCGTGGGGAACGCCGATGCACGCCGACTCCGCCACGGCTGGATGCGCGTTCAGCACGGTCTCTATCTCCGCGGGCCCCAGACGCTTCCCGGCCACCTTTATGGTGTCGTCTGCCCTCCCCAGTATGTAGAAGAAGCCCTCCCCGTCTACCGCCGCGGCGTCTCCGTGAGCCCACACGCCGGGCCACTTGCTCCAGTATGTCTCAAGATAGCGTTGCGGGTCGCGCCAGAAGCCTCTGGTCATGCCGGGCCATACTGAGAGCACAACCAGCTCCCCCTCCACGCCCGGAGGCGCCGGCCTGCCGTCTTCAGTAAAGACGGCGGCCTTGGTGCCGATGCTGGCGCCGTTGAACGAGCTGGGCTTTATCTGCTTCACTACGTAACAGCCCAAGATGCCGCCGGAGATCTCAGTACCCCCCGAGTAGTTAATTATGGGGATCCGCCCCCTCCCCATCTTGTACAGCCACAGCCAGCTCTCAGTATCTATAGGCTCTCCAGTGTTTCCAAACGCTTTTAGTTCATCTAATTGACCGGGCTCAGCAACGGCGCCGATGCTTCTGAGGTGTCTCGTCAGCGTGGCGGCGAGGCCCAGAGCAGACACCTTGAACTCCTCGGCGAAGCGCCAAAGTCTCTCCTTGGGGTAGTCCGGCGCGCCCTCGAAAAAGGCCATGGAGCCCCTCAGGAGGTAGGAGGCGAAGACCATCCAAGGCCCCATCATCCACCCCATGTCGGTAGCCCAGCTCAAGGTGTCGCCTGGCTTTATGTCGAAGTGGAAGTAGACGTCGGCCGCCGCCTTTATGGGGAACCCGTCGTGTGTGTGGACGGTACCCTTGGGCCTCCCAGTGGTGCCGGAGGTGTATATAATCATCATGGGGTCCTCCGCCTCCGTATCTTCCATATAGTCGCCGCCTGTCTTGAACACCTCAGAGAGGGCTATGTAGTCGCCTCTCTTGCCTCCCCTTTCGTGGACCACCACCTGCTCGACGGTGGGGGCGAGGCCGGCCTTGAGCTCGGCCAGCATATCCACCTCCTTACCGCGGCGGTACGAGACGTCGGACGCGAAGACGAACTTGGCCTCGCTGTCCTCCAGCCTCACCCTGATGGCCTCCTTCCCGAAGCCGCTGAAGAGGGGGACGATTATGCCCCCTGCCCTTATCGCGCCGAGCATGACGGGCACTATTTCAGGCACCATGGGCATGTAAATCGCCACGCGGTCGCCCTTCTGCAGTCCGTTGCGCCTCAGCCAGCTCGCCACAGCCTTGGTCTTGTAGAGCACCTCGGCGTAGCTCCACGTGACCCGGCTCCCGTCTTCCCCCTCCCACTTAATTAGCGGCGCCGGCGACTCCTCCAGCTGGTCGGCTATGTTGAGCCCGCCGCCCACGAACCACCGAGGCCACTGAACGCCCCGCGACAGGTCGAGGACCCTCTCGTAGGGCCTGCGCCACCTCAGCCGCAAAACCTCCCGCTCAAACACGGCCCAGAACTCGGGCCTCTCAGCAGTGTAATTTATGAACTTCTCCAGGCCGGCGAACTCCCTCGACGCCATGAACCTAGCCACGTTAGACTCCTCAAGGTGATCCCTCTGGGGAGTCCAGACATCCATATTTTTACAAATTTAAAAAAGTTTAAATAGATTATCGAGTTCAAAAATAGTTAAAGCCTTATCTATGTCGTATACAGGCGTAAGCGGTATCTCTTCTCTCTTCGCAAGATCCTCAAGAGTGTTGCAGTCCATCTCCGACAGAACCTTTTCCACCTCCTCTCTGGCGGTGGGGTCCAGTTGCCGCGGGATTAGGTCTTCTCTTCCGATGGCTCTGCAGAACCGCTCCCAGAACTTCGGCTCCACGGCGCCGAGAGCCACCCTCCCCCCTCTGCAACGGTACACAGTGTAGAAGGGGTAGTCCCCGGAGAGGAGTAGAGGCTTTCCGTCTCTCCTCAAGGACAAGTTGAGTATGTTTATTAACGCCGCAGCGCGGCTCATGGGGATCTCCACGTAGCCCCCCTCGCCCTTGGCGGCCATGGCTGTTATGGTCAACGCGGCGAGGAGGCCGGCCGCCACGTCCACGGCCTGCACGTACGGCGGACACGGCCCTACGGCGCCTGCCAGCGCGGCGAAGTTGACGTCGTGGGAGGGGTGGTCCCTGGGGTACTCATCGCCTCCGTACCCCACTATGGCCACGTAGATGAGGCCTGGCCTCACCTCGGCCAGCCTTCTGTAGGAGATGCCGTATTTCTCCGCGGTAGAGGGCCTGAAGGTGGTGAGGACGGCGTCCACGTCTCTAAGCATCTCGTAGATGCCTTTGCTCTCTTTCTGCAGGTCTAGATACACCACGTGCTTGCCTTCGTTCAGCGCCCTGTACAGCGTCGGCGACAGCCCGCGCATGGGGTCTCCGCCCGGCGGCTCCACCTTGACCACCTTAAAGCCGAGGCTCAGTAAGAATCTGCCGGCGAGCGGGCCTGGGAAAAGCGTGGCAAGTTCAAGGACCCTCATCCGAAGTATCTGAAGGGAAACAGCCTGATCCTTTCCTTGACCTTCCTCAGCAACTCCACGAGCCCCAGCGGCTCGAGAAGGAGAAACGTCAAGATGAGTGCGCCGAAGACGACGTCTCTCAAGGCTATGTCGAGGCCTCTCAGGCCCATTAGGGCTAGGGCGTTTTTAATCGCCTCCGGCACGCCGACCACGAAGAGCGAGCCCAGCAGAGAGCCCCATACGACTCTTCCAACCCCGCCTATGAGCACCGCCGCCAAGACTTCGAGCGACGTCAAGAATGTGAAGCTCTCCACAGAAACTGACCTGAGCGCGAAGGCCCACAGCCCACCCGCTACTGCCGCCATATAGGTGCTTACCACAAACGCCAGAAGCTTGTACTTAAACACGTTGACTCCTATTATCTCCGCCGCTATGTCTCTGTCTCTGACGGCCTTCAGCGCCCTCCCGATGTACGACCGGCTTAGGTTTGCAAGGGCTAGGAAGTGTATTGTTGCTATACCTGCGACGGTCACGTAGAGGGGATACCCGTAGGAGAGGTCCAACGGCCCCAGGTTCAGCGGAGGGGCATACTTTGCGTATGCCCCGCCTGTAAACCACGCCATCTGCTCAGTCCGGAGGAACCAGTCGAAGAAGAACTGGGCCGCCAACGTAGAGATGAGGAGGTAGAGCTCCTTAAGCCGGAGGCTGGGGAGCCCGAACACGAGACCTACGCCGGAGACCAGCACCCCTGCCGCCGGTATCGCGAGGAGTGGGTGTAGCCCCACTGCGGCAAGATGTATTGACGTGAAGGCGCCCAGCGCCATGAAGGCTCCTTGTGCAAGGGATATCTGCCCCGTCAGCCCAAAGAGGAGATTGAAGCCAGCCGCGGCGAGGCTCCAGACTATGACCCAGATGGCAACTCTCAGCAGGTAGTCGTTTGGAAAGATGAGCGGCCAGAGAAACGCCAGCGGGAACCCCACCAACAGGGCGGCTTTATGTATAGGCCACTTCACGAAGGCGAGGACCTTCTCGTGTTTCTCGAAGAATACGCCGGCCGGCATGCTACACCCTCTCTATCCTCTCGGTCCCGAAGAGCCCGTAGGGTCTCACGAGGAGCACGGCCACCATAACCAGCAGTGGGAAGACCTCTCCGAAGCCGCCGCCGAGGTAGGGGTCTAGGAACAGCTTCCCCAGCACTTCGGCGAGCCCGACTATCACGCCGCCGACCAGCGCGCCTCCCACCGAGTCTAAGCCGCCGAGGATTATAACCGGCAGAGCCTTCACGCCTATATACTCCACAGAGCCCGAGGGGCCGCCGAAGATGCTTGCATAGAACACGCCGCTGATAGTTGCCAGGAGGCCAGCCAGGATCCACGACGTGGTTATCGCCTCGGTGGGCCTGACGCCGAACGCAACTGCGGAGGGCCTGTCGTTAGACATAGCCCTCATGGCGATGCCCAGGGAGGTCTTTTTGTAAAACACCCACAGCAGTAAAAAGGCCGCTATTGAGGCGAGGAAGGCTCCCAGGAAGTTTAGGTCTAGCCTAAGCGCCCCCAGCTCTACGAAGCCCCGCGGAAGTAGTGGAGTTTCGTAGGGAACCTGCTGGTAGCCAGGTAGCGCGTAGCCCAGCTGTAGCACCAGAAGTAGTGCGCCCTTTATCAGATACCCGAGCCCTATCGTGGCGGCTATTATTTGGATAACCGGCTCCCCCAACATGGGCCTGACCACCGCCTTATCGGCCACCACGGCGAGCAGAGCCATGACGGGTAAGATCGCCAAGAACCCGAGAAGAGGGGGGAGCTGGGGTGTCAACATCCAGTATAGATAGGCGGCGAGAAGCGCCATGGCGCCGTAAGCCAGGTTAATCACCTTTATAGATCTGTACAGAATAACATAGCCGACGGCGGCAGTGGCGTATATGCCCCCCCGGAGAACCCCATCTATCACCAGGTCTATCATAGCTTCACAATCTTTACGCTCATGGTCACAGACCTGACCGTCCCGTCTTCGTACTTCACCGGGGCGGCGACCTCCACCTCCTCAGCGTCTGTATACATAGCCTCTATGAGCTGTCCATACCTCTGGTGGATGAAGACGCGGCGTAGCTTACGCGTCCTCGTCATCTCCCCGTCGTCTGGGTGGAACTCCTTGAAGAGGATGGTGAACCTCTTTATCCTTAACTTCTCCGGCAGGCTCTCGTTTACCCGCGCCACCACATCCCTTAGCAACTTGTAGACCTCGGGCTTCTGGCTGAGGTCTTGGTAGGAGGTGTAGGCTATGCCCCTCTGCTCCGCCCACTTCGACACAGTCTCGAAGTTTATGTTGAGAATAGCGACCACATGGGGCCTCCCTTCTCCGTACACCAGCGCCTCCTTGACGTAGGGGCTGAACTTCAGCATGTTCTCTATAAACAACGCGCTGAAGACTGTGCCGTCGGACAGTCTCTGCATGTCTTCCTTCCTGCCCAGGTAGACCAGTTGCCCGTCTTCGGTGAACATGCCCACGTCGCCGGTGTGTAGCCACCCGTCTCTTATGGCCTCGGCTGTGGCGTCATCACGCTTGTAGTACCCCACCATCATGGCGGGAGTTCTGACCAGTATCTCGCCGTCTTCTGCAATTTTTATTTCTGTATTGGCAATCGGGCGGCCCACGGCGTCTGGTCTCACCTCGCCGTCTCTCTGCACAGTGGCTATGCCGGATACCTCGGTCATGCCCCAGATACGCTTAAGATTCACGCCCATCCCCCTGAAGAACTTCAGGTAGTCAGGTCCGAGGAAGGAGCCGCCGACCCAGGCGTATCTTATCCTCTTAAGGCCGAGTTTGTCCAACACGGAACGATACACCAGCAGATAGGCAAGCCACCACTGGAGTTTTAAAGTAGTCGGAATAGGCCTCTTCGCCATCTCTAGCTCTGCCTTTTTCATCGCCACGTCCACTGCCCATTTGAAGACGGCCTTATCTAAGCCGTAGGCGTCCTCTATGAGCTCGTAGATCTTGCTGTAGAAGTTCTCGTAGATTTTCGCAGGCCCAAACATGAAGTGAGGCGCTATCTCCCTGAAATCCCGCCACAGAGTTTCGGGCTCCTCAACGAAGTTTATCCTAAAGCCCACCAGCATGTGCATGGCAAGAGACATCATCTGCTCTCCGATCCAACCAAAGGGGAGGTATGAGATGTACTCGTCATCTTCCCTTACTGGATCGACCTCCCACAGGTTTTTGGCCATGGATAACATGTTGCCGTATGTCAACATGACGCCCTTAGGTCTGCCTGTGGTGCCGGAGGTCGAGAGGATGAGGCAGACGTCGTCTGGAGACGTGGTCTCAGCGAGCTTTTTAAAAAGGTCGGGGTCTGTGGACTGGATCTCTGCACCTGCCTTAACCACGTCGTCCCAGCTTAGCAACGCCACGTCTTTGGCGCGGTAGCGCCACATCATCCGCTCGTCCCAATACACGACGGCCCGGAGCTTGGGAAGCTCGCTCTTCACGGCAAGGATCTTGTCCACCTGCTCCTGGTCCTCCGCCACCACCACGGAGACGTCTGTGTAGTCGAGCCAATACGCCCTCTCCTCGGGCAAAAGATCGGGGTAGACACCCACAGATCTGCCGTGGAGCGCCAAGGCGGCCTGCTCGGCAAAGAGTATAAACGACCTGTTGAACCCCACAGCCGCCACGTGCTCGCCGGGCTTCAGACCAAGGGCGAGGAGGCCGTAGGCAAAACTCCTCACCTCCCTCAGGTAGTCGCTCCAGGTGTGGGGCCTCCAGACGCCCAACGTCTTCTCCCTCAGCGCCGTCGCGCCGGGTTTCCCCTCAGCCCGCTCAATAAGAAGCTTGGGGAAGGTGTCGCCCTTAAGACCCTCCCAAGGCCTCCTCATACCCCCGCCAAGGCCTTTCCCATGTATACCTCCTGCACCGCTGGGTCCCTCAACACCGCCTCTGGCTTGCCCTCAGCCACCACTGCGCCGTAGCTCATAACCACCACCCGCCGCGCCAGATCCACCACGGCCCCCAGGTCGTGCTCCACTAGGACTATGGGCAACTTAAAGACGTGGTTCATCTCGATGATGTAACGAGCCACGTCCTCCCTCTCCTCCCTAGTCAGCCCCGACATGGGCTCGTCCATGAGCAGAACCTTGGGCTTCCCGGCGAAGGCCCTTGCCACGTCCACCTTCTTCTGGAGGCCGTAGGGCAACGAGCCCACAGGCTTGTGTCTATACGCATACAGCTCAAAGAAGTCGATTACTTCCTCGGCCCAACGCAGAACCTCAACCTCCTTCTTAGCCCACTTTATCCACACCATGGAGCCCCAGAAGTCTAGAAACGACTCCTTCTGGGCGGCTATGGCGCCAAGCATGACGTTTTCAAGCACTGTCATGTGTTTAAACACCTCACTTGTTTTCTGAAACGTTCTTCCGATGCCCAGCTTCGCCCTTTTGTGAGGCGGCAGATGCGTGATGTCCCGCCCCATATACACCACCCTCCCGGCCTTTGGCTTGTAGAAGCCCGAGATGACGTTTAGAAGCGAGCTCTTGCCGGCGCCGTTGGGCCCCACTACGCCCAGAACCTCGCCCTCGTCGAGCCTAATAGATACGTCCCTCAGCGCCCACACGCCTCCGAAGGCCAGCGAAACTTTCTCCACCGCGATCATAGGTACCGCTTCTTCCGCCTCCAGTACTTCACCTCTTTGTAGCCGCCCTTAAGCCCCAGGTAGAACTCCTTGACGTCGGGGTTCTCCTTCAACGCCGACGCGGGCCCGTCCAACACCACGTGGCCGCCCTCTATTATGTAGCCGTAGTGCGCTATCTCAAGCGACATGGCCACGTTCTGCTCGGCAAGGAGGATGGTGATGCCCTCGTTCCGGTTTATATCTCTCAGGATGTGAAACAAGTCGTAAACCGCCTTAGGCGATAGGCCGAGAGACGGCTCGTCCAGCAACATAACCCTAGGCCTAATCATAAGCGCCATCCCTATGACCAACATCTGTTGCTCCCCGCCTGATAGGTAGCCTGCCCGCCTGCCCAGGAGCTCCCTAAGTCTGGGGAAGTACCGAAACACCAGCTCGGGCTCGGGGCTCTTCCCAAAGCGCCTAGCCGTGCGCGTTGCGAGTCTCAGATGCTCCTCCACGGTCATCTCCTCAAAAACCCTCCGCCCCTCCAACACGTGCAGAATCCCAAGCTTCGCCACCTCCTCAGGCGATTTATTGGTGATGTCCCTCCCTTCAAAAACCACCTTGCCCCTAGTCACCTCGGCCCGCTCCAGCCTGCCGACCCCGCTCACAGCCTTCAACGTGGTGGACTTCCCAGCCCCGTTGGGCCCCATCAACGCTACCAACCTCCCCTCCTCAACATTTAAACTGACGCTCTTAACACCTAATATATGACGATCATAAATAACTTGAATTCTATCTACAGTTAACATAGAAAAAAGAGAGTGTTAGTTTAAAAACTTTTGCTACTCCCACTTAGCGCCGTAACGCGCGAAGTCGTCTTTGAGGTTGCCCCTAGGTAGCGCTATCTCCGTAACCTTGCTCCAGGTGCCGTCTGGGTTCATTACATATATCCAGACAACAGTTGTGGGCCTGTGGTCGCCGGGCAGGAACTTCACAGGCGCGGCATAGCTGGTCCTCACCTCCGGCATATTCTCCAGAGCCCACTTGATATTTTCGCCTGTCGGCTGCTTTCCGTTTTTCACCGCGTATTCTATCCCCTTGGCAAGTATGTACACGGTGTGCCAACCTCTGATAAACGGCTCAGGCACGGGGGTGCCGATTTTCGCCATAGCGTCGGCCATCAGCTTTGCCTCCTTATCGCCCTGTTGCGCCAGTTTCTTCACCTCGTCTATCATCAAGGCGCTGGTAACCCTGAAGAGGCGTCCGCCGATCCACTTAGTTATCTCATCGCCGATGAGCCTGGGGGTGTTCTCGTTGGAGCCCCAGATGTTTGTAATTATGATGGCCTTGGCGAGCTGGAGCTTATAGGCAGACTTTATGATGACGGCGCCGGGCGCGGCCGTGCCCCCCACCCATATCGCCACGTTGTCGCCGCACTTATCTCTTATTCTGCTCAGTTGCTCATCTGCAGAAACAGCCGTCTGCTCCACTATCTCCTCGGCACATATCTCAACGCCCTGCCGCTTCGCCTCCTCCCTTATGGCGGGCAACGGCTCAAGGCCGTAGGGCACGTTGGGGTAGGCTAGGGCCAACCTAGGCTTGAGCCCCTTCCCCTCGAAATACTGCTTCACAAAAATCACGGCCGCCGCCGCAGCCTCATGGTAGGAGGCCATGGTGAAGAAGTTGTACGGGTTCTTAGTAAGCGACAGGGTGTAGCTACCGGAGAAATAGGGAATCCCGTCTTTGTTGATCTCGGGAGCCAGCGCCAGCGTGTCCCCGGTGCCCCACCCCGATATGGCCGCCACCCCCTGGCTCTTAAAGTATGCGTAGGCCGCCTGGGCCTCAGGTATTTTGTAGCCGTAGTCCCTTTCGACGCATACAAGCTTCACGCCAAGCTTCTGGAGCTCGGTCAGCTCCCCTCTGTTTATTGCCTCTACGGCGGCTCTGACGCCGTAGGACCAAGGAACCCCCACGTCGGCAGTGGCGCCTGTCAAGTCGAAGAGACAGCCTATCTTCATCTCCTTAGTGACGGGGGCCTGCGTTGTCGTTGGGGGCTGAGTAGGAGAAGAGGTAGCGGTGGTTGGTTTGGGACTGGGTTGTTGTGTCATGAAGTAGGCCAACATGCCTAATGCAACTACAACCACCACCGCTATAAGGATAGGTAGGGTTTTGGCCATGGGGTTAGGAGTTATGTTATTTTTAAGTGTTGCCATAAACAAAAAAACATTGAACATTTATATTTATAAAAGGTATTTTATCTAAATGTTAAGACATATTTATATTCATTGTGGGATCTACTTTGATTCGGTTGTTGGATCTTGTGATTATACTTATATAATTACATATAATTTTAGATTTCAAGAAAGCATTATATGGCTGTCTAATCGCGGCAGTAAACGTTTTAATAATAAATATTCTTCGCCTCCTCATGAGGAAGGTGTTGAATTACATAAACGGCGAATTTAAGGCCTCCGCCTCAGGCGAGTTCGGCGTAAAGAAGTCGCCCATCGACGGTAGCCCTCTTGCGGAGGTGGTGCGGAGCGTGCGGGAGGACGCCAAGGAGGCTATAGACGCCGCCTATGAGGCGGTTAAGTCTTGGTCTGCGCTTCCCGCCATTCGGCGCGCGGAGTATCTATACAAGGCTCTGGAGGTGTTTAGGCAGATGCGGGAAGAGTTCATGAAGGTGCTTACCGAGGAGGGAGGAGGCGTCTACAGGAAGACGTGGGGGGAGGTGGTTTTCAGCGAGAGGCTTCTCTTAAACGCGGCGGAGATGGCGAGGCACTACGAAGGCAGGGTGCTGAGCTCAGACAGCGAGGCCACGATTTCCATGGTCTTCAAGAGGCCTAAGGGGGTTGTCGGCGTGATCACGCCTTGGAACTACCCGCTGTCTATCTCCATTAAGAAGGTCGCCCATGCCCTGGCCGCGGGCTCCACGGTGGTGTATAAACCAGCCAGCGACACGCCGATAACGGGCTGGTTGATAGCTCAGATGTTCCACAAGGCCGGGTTGCCGAAGGGGGTTTTCAACATGGTAGTAGGCCCCGGGGGAGTTGTGGGGGATGAGATCGTCACCAGCAAGAGGGTTTCCCACGTGACCTTCACCGGGGAGAGCTCCACTGGGAGAGAAATCGCCGCCAAGGCCGCAGGCACGCTTAAGACCGTGACGCTGGAGCTAGGAGGAAGCGACCCGCTGATAGTTCTGGACGACGTCGACGTGGACTACGCCGCGCGTCTCGCGGTTTTTGCGGCGTTTTTCCACCAAGGCCAGATATGCACCTCGGCCAAGCGCATAATAGTGCTGAGGAGCATCGCCGATAAGTTCATAGAGAAGTTCGTCTCCTACGTGAAACTTCTGAGAATCGACGACCCGAGGAGAGACGAGAAGGTGGATCAGGGCCCCTTGATAAACGAGGGGCAGGCCAAGTTGATGGAGGAGTTTGTCAAAGACGCTGAGGCGCGGGGCGGCAGGATCCTCACGGGCGGCGGGAGGAGAGGCGCCTACTTCGACCCCACGGTGGTCGTCGATGTGGATAGGAACTTCAGAATTATGCGGGAGGAGGTCTTCGGACCCGTGAGGCCCATAGTGGTGGTTGAGAGCGATGAGCAGGCCGTGGAGGTTGCCAACGACACCGAGTACGGGCTCAGTGGCGCCGTGCTCACGAATAACATCAACAGGGCGTTTAAGATCACTGAGGCCGTAGAGAGCGGCATGTTCCACATAAACGACGTGACGTTCCTGGAGGAGGCTCACGTGCCCTTCGGCGGGATTAAGGCCAGCGGCATAGGGAGAGAAGGCGGGGAGTACAGCTTCCACGAAGTCACCTACGACAGGTGGCTCACGGTAACTCTGAGGACTAGGAGGTTCCCCATACCCTCTGCCCTTAAATGATAAGGCTGGAGCGGAAGGGCCCCGTCGCCAAGCTGGTAATCGACAACCCGCCGCTCAACCTTATCACTCTGCAGATGAGGAGGGAGCTGGGGAGATTAGTTGGTGAGCTAGACGGGAGAGCGGTGAGGGCTCTCGTTGTCACCTCCGCCGGCGGAGTCTTAAGCGCCGGCGGCGACGTCACGGAGTTCCTCAACAGCTCGCCAAGCGACCTGCTGGAGTGGGGTAAGACAATAGAGATGTTGGCCGACCTCCCGTTTCCCACCATTGCCGTCGTCAAGGGCTACGCCTTCGGCGCCGGGTTTGAGATAGCTCTGTCTTGCGACATAAGGATTGCCTCGCGGAACGCCGTCGTGGGCCTGCCCGAGGTGCGGCTCGGCATGATACCTGCCAGCGGGGGGGTTACGCGTTTTGCGAAGATCCTCGGGCCTCGCGCCCTCTACCACCTGTTGCTGGGTCGCCGAATAGCCGCGGAGGAGGCGCTCAGGCTGGGGCTTGTCGACGAGGTGGTTGACGACGCAGACGCCAGGGCCGAGGAGCTGGCGTCGGAGCTGGCGGAGCTTCCGCCACTAGCTGTAAAGGCTTTGAAGGAGGCGGTATACGCGGCGGTGGACAGCCCCCTGAGGTCTGGGTACTTGGTGGAGAGGGCCTTTTTTGGGCTGTTGAGGTACAGCCAGGACTTCAGGGAAGGTATACACGCGTTTAAAGAGAAGCGCAAACCAGTTTTCAAAGGTGAGTAACTTCACTATTTTTAATTGTTAATAGTAATCTTTAAATTATTCTTGTTTTTGCAGAGGTATGGAATCTGGGTATCATGAACTTTACAAGGAGTCTGTGGAGAACCCGGGCGGGTTCTGGAGCGGCGTCGCATCGGAGCTTCATTGGCACAGGCGTTGGCGCTCTGCCCTTGACGGCGCGGCCCCCTTCTTTAGATGGTTCGCGGGTGGCGAGACAAACATCACGTACAACGCCTTGGACAGACATCCAAGCGACCGCTTGGCCTTTGTCTGGGCTGGCTCCGACGGGCGGGTTGAGCGGTACACCTACGGCGAGGTCTTGGAGAGGGTGCGGAGGTATGTGTGCCTGCTTCGGGGGCTTGGTGTGGGTAGGGGCGACAGGGTGACCGTTTACATGCCCATGGTGCCTGAGACGGCCTTTATCCTCTTGGCCGTGGCGAGGGTCGGGGCGGTTCATAGTGTTGTGTTTTCGGGCTTCGGCGTGCATGCCCTGGCTGAGAGGATAAAAGACTCCGGCTCGCGGCTGTTGATATCCGCGGATTTCATGTACAGAAGGGGGAAGAGGGTCGGCCTGCTTCAAAACGCTGAGGATGCCGCGAAGAGGGTCGGCGGCGTCCAGTTGCTTAGGTACTTCAGAGAGGAGCGGAGGTTTGAGGGGGAGGCCGAAGCCGGCGGATGCGCGGGGGAGCCGACGTGGGTTGAGGCCACCGAGCCGCTGTTTATCCTGTATACCTCCGGCACCACGGGGAAGCCCAAGGGGCTTTATCACGGCCACGGGCAGTATATGGTGTGGGCCTACGCGCACACCAAATGGCTCTTCGGCTTCAAGCCGGGCGATATTCTGTTCTCCACGGCTGACATCGGCTGGATAAACGGCCACACCTACGGCCTCTACGGGCCCCTCCTCAACGGCTCTGCCGTCCTCTGGTACGAAGACGCGCCTGACCACCCGCATCCAGGTAGCTGGTGGGAGCTGGTGGAGAAGATACGGCCAGCGTTTATATGGCTAGCCCCCACCGCCGTTAGGCTGTTGATGAGATACGGAGAGGAGTGGGTTAGGCGTTACGACACGTCATCGCTGAAGCTCGTAATCAGCGCAGGCGAGATCCTAGGCCACGAGCCCTGGAGGTGGCTTAGGGACAACGTGTGCAGGGGGCATGGATGCGAGGTAATCGAGACGTGGGGTCAGACGGAGAACTCCGGCTTCATAGCGGCACCAGGCGGGCTCGGGCTCGGCGGGATAAGGTACAAACAAGGCTCGGTGGGGCTTCCGTATCCAGGTCTCAAGATATCCGTGGTGGACGATAAAGGCGTCATGGTGCCGCCGGGCGTCAAGGGGCACGTGGTGGTGGAGCCGCCTACCCCGCCTGCCTTCGCCTTAGGCGTTTGGGGCGACCCGGAGAGGTGGGTGCAGACCTACTGGAACAAGTTCCCGGGGCTCTACTACACCGGAGATGTGGGGTATTACGACGAGGAGGGCTATCTCTACATACTCGGCAGGGGGGACGACGTGATTAAGGTGGCTGGCCACAGGCTTGCGCCGGCGGAGATCGAAAACGTGGTCATGTCTCACCCCCATGTGGTGGAGGCGGCCGCGGTTGAGGTTCCCGACGAGGTCCGGGGCTCCGTCTTGGCCATCTTCGCTGTTCCAAAAAGCGGCTTCAAGGTGGAGCCCGGCGAGATACTGGAACTTGTGAAGAGGGAGTTCGGGCCCGTGGCTGTGGTGTCCCGGATATTCATCGTTGAGCGGTTGCCCAAGACGAGGACGGGGAAGATCATGAGGAGGGTGCTGAGGGCCGTCGCCTCCGGGTCTCTGCCGGGCGACTTGTCGACGCTTGAAGACGAGGCCTCGGTGGAGGAGATTAAGAGGGCTTTTGAGGAGCTGAGAGGAGCTTGGCGGCTTTCTTAACGGCTTTTATGATGTTTACGTAGCCTGTGCATCTACAGAGGTTTTTGACCGACAGCTTGAGAGTTTCGTCGTTTGCCGAGGGGTCCACGGAGTTGAGGTAGTCAGTTACCGTCATGACGAAGCCGTGTGTGCAGAAGCCGCACTGCGAGGCGTATTCCTCTAAAAACGCCCTCTGCACCGGGTGCAGTCCAGCCCCCATAATGCCTTTAGCAGTCCGTATCTCGTGTCCAGCCGCCTGGGGGGCGAAGACAGTACAGGACTTCACGGCCTTTCCGTCTAGCAGAACTGTACACGCTCCACATCTGCCCTCGTCGCATCCCCTCTTAACCTCAGTATAGCCCTGTCTCCGCAGGAGGTCCACCAACAGAAGACGCGGCTCGCCCTCCAGCTGGAGGGCGCGGCCGTTAACCACCACGGTTTCTTGGTTTCTTCCACGCCACCTCGTGATCTCCTCCTTTATGGGCAACCGCCACTGCCCGGCGGAGGCCTCCCTTATAAGCCGCGTCAAGGCCGTCGGGAGTATCTGCCGCTTCTTCTCAAAGGCGAGGTGCGGATCGTCGTATGGCTCGCCGTCGGGGAATAAACCCACCGCCTTCGTAGCCGCATCCTCGGAGAGCTTTTCTCCGTCAAACGCGCCCTCCACTACGAAGGGCCATGTGTAGTAGCCGCCTACAGCAAGCCGGGACTCCTTCACAATGCCGTCTTCCAGCCTCGCCGCTAGGGACAGAATAAGGCTGGGGTACGAGGCGCCCCCCACCTTCAGCACGTAGGTGCCCTGTATGTCCCAGCTGGGCACCTCAACCTCCACTATAATCTCGTCGGGTTCCAAGGCCGTCTGGTAAGGCCCCAACACTAATTCCGTCATCTTCACCGCACGGACGCCGCGGCTGGATCTGGCGCGTACCGTGGCGTCAAGCGCCAACAACGGCGGTATGTAGTTAGCCGCGGGGTCCGCATGTGCCAACGAGCCTCCCAAGGTCCCCCTGTTCCTCACCTGTAGATCTGCAATCATCCACGCCGCTTTGCTCAGCGCCGGCGCCCAGCTGACCACCTCCCTCAGCATCGCCACGTCATTGTGTATTAGAAGAGCGCCGAGAACCAGCGAATCCCCACGTCTCACCACGTAGCGAAGCTCGTCCAGTTCGAAAATATCCACCAAGGTATCCACCTCTATGAGCCGTAGCTTGAGGAGGGTGGAAAGCGACTGCCCGCCTGCCAGCGGCTTAGCGCCTGCCTTCACAGCTTCGAGCGCATCTTCGACGCTTCTGGCCTTGATGTACTTAAACTCCTTGGGATACGCCGGCCTCATGCCACTAAGTCTATGGGCAACCTGTTTATTGAGATGCCAAGTAGGTCAGACACTGCGTTTGCCACGGCGGCTGGGGCGCCCATCACCGGCCCCTCCCCCGCGCCGTAGGCGCCGGAGGGCAAGTAGCCGGCCGGGGTCTCGAAATGTATAAGCTCTACCGAGGTGTCGAGGAACTCTGCAAGGGAGACGGAGCCGTAGGTATCCAGCAGAAGCGACTTCGGGATTCCGTCTTCGCCGAATTTCAGCTCCTCGTACAGCGCCATAGCCACCCCGTGGTGTATTCCTCCATGTAGCTGGCCGTCCAGCAACTCGCGCTTCAAGATTCTCCCCGCGTCGTGGGCCACCACGTACCGCACCACCTTGAGCTCCCCATCTTTTAGCTCGACCACGGCGAGGTGGGCTTGGATCGCGTAGGCCGCGGACGAGTTAACCCTGTCCCCCACGGGGGCCTTGACGGTGGGGGGATGGAAGTATTTAACAACGCTTAGGCCCCCCTCCAGTCCCTCCGGCAGGCTTCCCGGGTCCCAGTGGGCGGCCGACGCGATTTTCCTGATGTCTATACGTCTCTGTGGGCTCTCCGCGTCGTATACGTATCCCTCTTCGTATCCCGCCCTCTTTGCGCCAAGCATGGCGGCTCCGAGGAGTATAAGCTTCTCCTTCAGCAACCTGGCGGCTTCTATTGCGGCGCTTACGGTGACGGGGGCGAAACGACTTGAATAGCTACCGCTGGAGAGAGACCATGTGTGCGCAGTGTCGACGCGGAAGGTCACCACCACGTTGTCGGGCCTTATGCCGAGCTCCCTCGCCACCACCTCCGCGAGGACCGTCTCGTGGCCCAGCCCCTCGTTTGTGGCGTTGACGAACACCTGCACGACGCCTGAGGGGTCCACTGACACGGTCACGTACTCGCCGGCGCCTGAATGTGGATATTTCCGCTTATCAGCCTCCATCGCCACGTCTACGTAGCCCAAGTTGGTGCCGCTGGGCTCCACGACAACGGCGACACCAACCCCGACCTTCCTGCCCCTCTTCTTCTCCTCAAGCCACCTCCGGTACTCGGGCTCCAGCGCCTTAACCACCGCCTCGTAGTTCTGGTGGGGATAAAGGCCGCCTGTGGCTGTCTCGTAGAAATTTGTCCCGGCTATTCTCAACGGGAACTCCCTTATTAAATTCATGAGGCGAAACTCTAAGGGGTCCATGCCTAGGCGTCTTGCGGCCTCGTCTACGGCTCTCTCTAGGGCGAAGTAGAACTGAGGCCCGCCGTACCCTCTGTTGAGACCGGTGGGAGGCCTATTTGTGAAAACCACCGTGTAGTGAGCCTCTATGGCTCTTATGTCGTACGCGCCGTTTAAGTTCCCGTGGACTCTAAACAAAGCGCCGGGCTCAGGCGGCCTCAGATAAGCGCCTACGTCCTCGATGAAGCGGTAGCGCACAGCCGAGATCTTCCCGTCGCTTCTCACCGCCAGCTCCACTTGGCCTATCCTCTCGCCGTTGCAGCTACTGCCTACAAAGCTCTCCTGCCTAGTCTCTACCCACTTAACTGGTACGCCGGCAAGCCGCGAGGCGGCGGCGGCGAGCACTACGTAGGGATATATCGAGTACTTAATGCCGAAGCTCCCCCCGATGTCTCTAGGGGTTTTAAAATCGATCTGGCTCGTGGAAAGGCCGAGCGCGCGGGCGACGAAGTATATATACAGCATAGGCCCTTGGGCGTTGGCGACCACGTGAACCAAATCGCCGGTCCACCAGGCGATGACGCCGTAGGGCTCAAGCGGCATCGCGGTGTGTCTAGGGAACCTGAAGTCGAACTTAACCACGTGGTCTGCCGTGTCAAACGCCTTATCCACATCGCCGAACTTCATCCGCCTATCCATGGCGATGTTGGACCCCAGCTCTTCGTGGACAAGCACCTCCCCCCTCAGGGCTTGTTGAATAGACGCCACAGGCTCAAGCGGTTCAAAATCCACATAGACGTAGTCCAGAAGATCCACAGCCTTGTAAATATCCCTAGCCATCACCACAGCCACAGGCTCGCCGAAATACCTGACCTTACCCGCGGCAAATGGGTAGTAATTCACAGGTAGATTCATGGCGTTTGGGAAGGGGTTCTTCACAACCCTCCTCAGCTCCTCGGGGCCGTAGGCTACCCCGCCCTTCTTCCACACGTCGGAGAGATCTACTCTGAGGATCTTGGCATGTGGATACGGGGATCGGTAGATGGCCATGGCCATCGTGCCCGGCGGCGTTGGAAGATCGTCCATGTACTCGCCAGTCCCCGTGACCGCCCTAAGCCCCTCCCTATATGTCATGGCAACTCCTCCACGAAATACACCTTTCTGAGTTTTTTATAGAACGCCACCTTGCTGTTTACGAAACTCAGTAGTTCATCCTCTGTAACTTCCCCCCTCTTAACCACATACGCCACAGGTATTTCGCCCACCTCTGGATCGGGCTCCCCTTTTACAACAGCCCTCTCCACGGCGGGGTGGCGTAGCAGTATTAACTCAAGATCTCTAGGGAATACGGGGTACCCCTTATACTTGATCATCCTTTTCTTAACACCGGCGAAGTATAGCAAACCTCTTTCGTCTACTTTAAACAGATCCCCCGTCTTGAGGAAGCCGTCTGGCGTGAACACGCGCCGGGTCTCCGCCTCATCACCGTAACGTCTCATGTTCCACGGCGACCTTACAAGAAGCTCGCCATCTTCTGCAAGCTTCACCTCAACCCACGGCAGTGGAAGACCAACCGTGCCCTTAACCTCCTTTAGCTGTGGAGGCTGGAAAGACACCACAAGCCCCTCGGTTAAGCCGTAAACCTGGACTATCGGCACGCCGGCGGCCTCCTCGAACATTCTCTGCACGTCCGGCGGAAGATAGGCGCCGCCAGAGACAGCATACCTCGCATCGAGCCTGCCGATGCCCGTCTTCACTAACTCGGCATACAGGGTTGGGACGCCCACGATGACGGTGGCCCTCCGCGCGGCCTTCACAGCCTCAGAAGCCTCGAACCGCGGCATGAGGACAACGGCGGCTCCGACCCACAGCGCAGCCAGCGACGTGACGAGCCCGAGGACGTGGGTGAGCGGGGCGGTTACGAACACCACGTCGTCATTTCTTAATTGCATCGCCGCGGCTAGGCTTTGGGCACACCTCCACACACTCTCTGAGCCGTGGATGACCTGCATGGTCCGCCCCGCCACGCCGGCGTAGTACATAACCGCCTCGCCAAGTCCCCCGGGCCGCGGACCGGCGAGCCCGGACCCAAGCATATTCACGGTCCTCCCAGCCAGAGACTCTCTGTTTCTCTCCCATACCTCGTCGTCTATCAGGACCACGTCAGGACTGAAATCAGCCAGCTGGAACGCGAAGTCCTCGGAAACCGACAGAGGATCTATTAAGGCCACTGTGGAGGGGGAGGTGAGAAGACCAACCACAGCGGCGAGAGCCTCCGCGGAGCTCCTAGCAGAGAAGAGCGCTCTCGCAGCCGTCCGGTAGAGCGAGGCTCTGTGTGCGAGCTCGCGGTAGGTCAGCTTCTTACTGCCGTCGTCAACGGCTAGCTTATCGCCTTGTGCCTTAGCCCAGAACTCTATCATAGCTTCTTGAAGTAGTACCATCTACCTCCTTCGAGTTCGCCGATTTCCCACACCACCTCGTCGCCGATATTTACGGCCCCCTCCTTTACGTACCCCGGGAGCTGGAAGTCTCCTAATTTGGCTATCGCCACCGTGTAAGGCGTCGTGAACCTGCCGTTTGAGACATGGACTACGCTGTAGCTCAAAACGGTCCCCCTCCTAGGCACATCCTCGGCTTTTGCCTCGCCGCCGCAGTAGATGCAGACGGGAGAATAGGGAAAGAAGGCGCCGCCGCACTTGACGCAACGCCCGCCCACAAGCCTGCCCTCGGCGACGTATTTCAGCGTCATACCGCCCGCAGTATGTGGACGACTGCGGCGGAGTTCACGCCGCCTTCGTTTACAGCGATTCCGACCCGCGCGCCGGTGTTTCTGCCGTATGCCCTCCCCGTAAGTTGCAGATAAACCTCATATATCTGCGCTAGGCCTGTGGCGCCTATGGGGTGTCCCCTGGCCTTCAGCCCCCCGCTGGGGTTCACAGGTATTGAGCCCTCCAGCGACGTGGCGCCCTCTCTAACCAGCTTGTAGCCCTCGCCTCTCTTGGCGAATCCCAGAGCCTCGTACATCAACACCTCGTTTATCGTGAAGGCGTCGTGCACCTCGGCGACCTCAACGGCCTTGGGCGTCAGCCCAGCCCTATTGTAGGCCTTGGTCGCCGCCTCCACCACAGCCTTGGGATACGTTATGTCTGGTCTCTGCGAGGCGCTGAGCGTATCGGTGGCCACGGCCGAGGCGATGACCTCGACCGCGGGGGTGGGGGCCTTCTTCGCGACCTCCTCAGAGGCCACCAGGGCCACGGCGGCCCCGTCGCTTATCGGCGCCGCGTCGTACAGCTTGATGGGAGTCGCGATGGGCCTGCTAGCTAGGCACTCCTCGGGGGATATGGCCCGCTGGAAGTGCGCCTTTGGGTTCCTGGTGGCGTGGCGGTGGTTCTTGACCGCGACCATGCAGAGGTCCTCCTCCGAGGCCCCGTATAGGTACATGTACCTCCTAGCCACCATCGCGTAGTGCGCCGGTATCGTGACGCCGCTTCTCTGGTCTATGTAGTGGCTGGCGGCCATCAACGCGTCGGTGACAACCTCTGTGGTGGCGGCAGTCATCTTCTCGACGCCCACGGCGAGAGCCGCCTTCACCTCGCCTGACTTAACCGCCATGTAGGCGGAACGGAGGGCAAGAGCCCCAGCGGCAGCGCATGCCTCAACTCTGTACGCCTCCCGGGGCAGAAGCCCCAGCGCCTCCGCGGCTAACGTGCCGTACATGATCTGGTGTTCGTAAACCTCAGACTGAACCCCCACATATATGGCCTCAGCCACCGTAGGGTCTACCCCCATCTCGACGAGCTCCTTATATGCCTCTAGAAGAAGCTGTCTGCCGTCCTCTTCCCGTCTTCCAATACGAGACATGCCGACCCCAATTATGAAAACACCCATGCAGTAGCTATTAGCGATGTTTTTAAATGTTGTATTATTAAAAGCATTTAAAGGGTTTCGGTAAGGACTATAATGTTGTCCGAAGAACACAAGCTCGTCAAAAAAACAGTATCAGAACTTGTAGAAAAATTCGTAAGGCCTAAGACGAGGGAGATAGACAAGGGGACCTACCCCCGCGACGTGTTGAGGCTGTTGGGAGAGCAGGGCTTGTTAGCCCCCATGTTGCCCCCGGAGTACGGCGGCGCCTCCGCCGACACGTTGACCCAGGTGCTGATCATCGAGGAGCTCGCCAGAGCCAGCCCCGCGGTGGCGACTATCGCCGAGATTCAAGGCTCCATGATTGCGCATAACATATACGAATTTGGTAACCGTGTGCAAAAGGAGGACATCTTGCCTAAGATAGCCTCAGGCGACTACATAGCGGCCTTCGCCCTATCTGAGCCTTGTTGCGGCTCTGACGCCGCCGCCATAGAGACCGCGGCTGCACGCCAGGGGGGAGTCTGGGTGATAAACGGCACGAAGCTGTGGATAACCTCGGGCATGTACGCAGACTACTACCTTCTCTTCGCCCGCACAGGCCCAAAGGAGGGTAGGCACAAAACCATAACCGCGTTTTTACTGAAGCGGAGCAGTTGCGTAGAGACCTCGCCTATTGAAGTAATGGGAATAGGAGGCTCCGGCACTGCCGAGGTGAAGCTCAACGGCTGTGAGGCCTCAGACGACGACGTCGTCGGCGAGGTCAACGGCGGCTGGAAAGTCGCAATAAACGGGATAAACATGGGCCGGCTAAACGTAGGAGCTCTCTCCCTGGGCATAGCTGAGGAGGCGCTCGCCCAGTCCATGGACTACGCCACGAGGCGCGAGGCCTTCGGGCGGAAAATAGCGGAGTTTCAAGTGATACAGCACTATATAGCGGAGATGTATATAAAGACTGAAGCCCTCCGCTCCCTTGTCTACACGGCCGCTAAGATGCGCGACGCAGGCGACCCCCAGTTCCCCCTCTATGCCCAGGCCGCCAAGGTGCTTGGGTCCCGCACAGCCGTCGAGGTGTCTAGAACCGCGGTTCAGATGCTGGGCGGCTACGGCTACTCAAAAGACGCCCACGTAGAGATGCTGTATAGAGACGCGAAAGTCACCGAGATCTACGAAGGCACCAACGAAATAGTGCTAAACACGCTCTATAAGCTCCTAACCAAGGGCTGAACCTCTGCCGACATCCACCCTCGCCTTTGGGGGACTGGGCAAGGCGTGAGGACGTCAACAAGATGAGGAACGAGCCAGAATTTATGAGTAGAAGAGCTGAGATGGCTCTCGCAGAAAGAGTTTTGCGGCGTGTTTCACGACAGCTGGCGGAGATGCCTCCTACACGAGGCGGAGCTTCTTCGGCGCCGTGGTATGTGGAGGCGCTTAGGTGGTTACGCCTATCTGCCGTATTATTGCGTAGGGGGCGTTTGCGGGCGTTGGCATGTCCCACCAGTAGACCTGTTTCTGCGCCTTGGACAGCTCAGCCACGTTTCTCACCACGTTTTCCATGGTGTCGGCTATGCGGATGTACTTAACCACGGCCGCCGGCCTGCCGTCTTTGACCTCAAGCGCCACGTCGCGGCCCACCGTGGAGAACTGCCCAGTCTTCACGTTTTGGTACCGGGTGTACCAGTTGCCGTG
>JAVVGH010000001.1:0-28212 GCA_032249215.1 Pyrobaculum sp. | reverse complement strand
GAGTTATCTTTTTAAGTATCTCTTTTAAGGGTTCCGATGGCGAAAGTATATATTGCGACGGACGTGCTGGGCTTCTTCGCGGTGGATGAGTCGGGGAACCTCGTGGATAAGGAGCTCTACGAGAGAAAGCCGGAGCTCGTAGCTACTAGGCTTCTTGAGCTGGAGAGGTCGAACCCCGTCCAGGAGTTGCTGAGGTTGGTCGAGAGGCTGAGGGGGAAGGCCGAGAAGATCGTCGTGGAGGACCCGGAGCTCGCCCGCAAACTCGTCGCGGCGGTGAGGGGCGTCGATATAGTGGCGGAGAGCCCCTCCCCGGTTCTGGTGGCGTTTAGGCAGAACTTCCCCAAGTACCTCCCCACAATCGGCTTGAACTGGGACGAGTATGGGAACCTCCTGTTTGAGGTAAGCGACTTAATCACTAGGCTTAAGCTGAGGCAAGCTGTTGAGAAGAGGGACTTATTCATCGGTCAGGCCATAAGCACGCTAGACGACGTCGACAAGATACTGAACCTGATAGCGTCTAGGATCAGGGAGTGGTACGGCCTACACTTCCCAGAGCTGGAGGAGCTCGTGCGGGACAACAAGGAATACGTCGAGATCGTCTACCACATCGGCCACAGGTCTAAAATAGGCGAGGACAGCCTCAGGAAGGTTCTGCCGGACCTCCCCGAGGATAGAGTAAAGAGAATAGTGGAGGCGGCGAAGAAGAGCATAGGCGCAGAGATGTCGGAATGGGACCTCGACCAGCTCAGGAGCTACGCAGACACCTTCCTCAAGCTAGACGCGTACAGAGAAAGCCTAGCCACCTACATCGACGAGGCCATGAAGGAGGTGGCGCCCAATATAAGGGAGCTCGTCGGGCCTCTCCTCGGCGCCAGGCTGATAAAGCTGGCGGGCGGCCTCACCAGGATGGCCTTCCTACCCGCCTCCACCATACAGGTCCTAGGCGCCGAGAAGGCGCTGTTTAGGGCCCTCCGCACGGGGGGGAAGCCGCCTAAACACGGCGTCATATTCCAGTACCCGGAGATATTCAGAGCACCGCGGTGGCAGAGAGGCAAGATAGCCAGGGCGCTGGCCGCCAAGCTGGCAATCGCCGCCAAGGCAGACGCGTTCACGGGCAACTTCATCGCGCCGAGACTCAAGGAGGAGCTGATGAAGAGGATCCAAGAGATCAAGACGCTCTACGCCAAGCCGCCCCCCAAGGCCCCGCAGCCGCAACCCTCCGCCAAGGCGCCGCCTCCCCCGCCGCCTAGGAGGGGGGAGGGCGGGAGGAGGCCACCCCCCAGAAGAGGCGGCCGCCGCTGAAGGGCTTTTTCACATTAAATTTATAAACCGCGAGATAGGGCTTTGCCATGTCTATTGAAGTGGTGGACGTCAGACCCCATGAGCATCACTACGGCGTATACATCATTAAGTTCGAGGACGGGTCGGAAAGGCTCGCCACGAGGAACCTGACGCCGGGCAAAAGGGTATACGGCGAGAGGCTCGTCAAGTGGGGGGGCGCGGAGTACAGGGAGTGGAACCCCTACCGCTCAAAGCTCGCCGCCGCGATAGCCAACGGCCTAAAGTACGTCCCAATACAGGAGGGCACGCATATACTCTACCTGGGGGCGGCCTCAGGCACAACTCCCAGCCACATGAGCGACATCGTTGGGGATAAGGGGTTGATATACTCCGTCGAGTTCTCCCCCCGCGTCTTCAGGGAATTCATGGAGAAGCTCGTGGACCAGGGGAGGAGAAACGTGGTCCCCATCCTCGGCGACGCCAGATTCCCATATCAATACGCCCACTACGTAAAAGGCGTAGACGTGGCCTACATCGACGTGGCCCAGCCGGCGCAGGCCAAGATCCTAGCCGACAACGCCGACTACTTCCTCAAACCCGGAGGACACGTAATGCTGGTGATAAAGGCCATGAGCATAGACGTAACCGCCCCAGCCACAGAGACGTTTAAACAAGAGATAAACACGCTGAAGGAGAGAGGCTTCGACATACTAGAAGTCGTCCACCTAGAGCCCTACGACACAGCCCACGCGATGGTTGTAGCAAAAAAGAAGTAAGAAGTCTTAGATCCTCAAGTATTCATCCACAAACTGGGCCGCTCTCATCCCCGAGGCGAGGGCCTTGCCGATAAGCGAGGGCCCCGTAACCACGTCGCCGGCGGCGAAGACGCCCCGGCGCGTCGTCTGCATCTTCTCGTCCACCTTTATCGTGCCGTCTGGGTTGAACTCTATCCCGAGGCAGGTCCCCGGCGGCGTTGGCTCCTCTCCTGCGGCCACCAACACGGTGTCGAACTCCTCCTCAAACTCGCTGCCGGGGATAGGTTCAGGCCTAGGCCTCCCCGACTTATCCGGGGCGCCCAGCTTCATCTTAACAAACCTAACTCTCTCCAGCTTGTCCCTGCCGAGAAACGCAACGGGGTTCAGAAGCTCCCTAAACTCTACGCCCTTGGCTATCAGCTCCGTCTCTATGGTCCTCTTGCCCGCCGGCGCCTCGTTGATGGTGCGTCTATAGGCCACCACGACCTTCTCGGCGCCTTGTAGCTTGGCCTCAAGGGCGGCGTCTACAGCAGTCAAGCCGCCGCCGACCACAAGCACCTTCTTCCCCGTTGGGTACACCTTATCCTTCGGCAGATACCCCAGCTGGTGGGCGTAGATCCTAAATAGGTAGTCCAAGGCCTTGTGCACGCCCGGCAGATCCTCCCCCGGCACGTTAAGCGACCTGCTCCTCCACGTCCCCGTGGTTATCACAACGGCGTCGTACCTCTCTACAAGGTCTTTCAAGTCCACGAAGTTTTTGACCAGCAACAACGCCTCGTGTTCATGAGGCTTCTCGCCGCAGTAGACAAAGGTAGATGTGTAGAACCTGGCCCCGGCCTCCACCAGCTCTTTAACGCCCTCTCTCACGCCCTCGCGGGGGATTCTAAAAGGCGGTATGCCGAAGATAAGCAACCCCCCGGGCTCGGGAAGCGCGTCGTATATATGCACCTCGTGGCCGCTACACAGCAGTATGCCCGCCGCGCCGAGCCCCGCAGGCCCAGCGCCTACGATAGCCACCTTCTTGCCGGTAGGCGGCTTCTTCGTGTTGGGCCTACACCTAAGCAGGAACTTCATAAGGCCCTAAAAGACCGGCCTTATAAGTTGTGGAAAACCCATTATCAACTTAAATTACTGCATCTGTCGAAATCAACAAATCTTCTTCGAAAACCTAGCCCCCAAGGAGGTGCATACAAAATCCAAGCTTATCCTAACCGCGTCGTTTACGGAGAGATAAGTCGTGTCCAGCACGAGGTCGAAGATGGAGAGGTCCCCGATGTCTATGCCGTAGATGGATAGGTACCTCCTCCGGTTGAGCTCCTCCCTGTCTCTCACCTCGCGCAGTGCCTCCTCGAGGCTCTTCCCGTCGCGGACCGCCACACGCCTAGCCCGCATCTCCCTAGACGCCTTTAGGTAGATGCAGAGATCCGCGTAGGGCCTCACAACCCACGCCGCCAGATGCCCCTCAAGCACCACGTCGCCGTTTTTCGCAAGCTCCACAGCCATGGCGTCAATCTTTTTGTCGATCTCCGGGTTAGCCTCGGCGTATTTATGAAATTCCACGAAGTCCATCCCCATCTTAGCCGCCAACTCCCTAAAAAGAGAGCCAGAAGAGACGAGGGGCACCTTCAAAACCCGCGCCAGCTCCCTCGCAATGGTGGTCTTCCCGCTACCAGGTTGCCCCGAAACCGCGACGACAACCATTACTCCTTACCTCCTCACTGCCAGCCTAAGCGCACGCGCCAGCACCTTATGTGAATAAACCCCACCATACGGCCTCCGGGGAGCTCTTATAGACACGCCGAACCTATACACCCTCACGTTCATGCCGCCAAGCTGTAGCCCAGTCACCGGACACCGCGGAACCCCCTTAGCCCTCTTTTCGTACCGCGTCGCCGTCCTCCCGCCGGGCCTCTTCACCTCCACTCTCCTAAGCCTTCGAGAACGCTGTGCCGGGCGAGGCATGGCAGATCGAACAGACCAGTTTTTAAGCCTTTGGACATTCGAAAAATTTATAAGACTACAGATAACGACGCCTATGCCATCGATAGTACTGCCACCAAAACCCACGGCACTACAAAAGCCTCACCTCAACCTGGCGGTAGTCGGCCACGTCGACAACGGCAAGTCGACGCTGGTAGGGCGACTGCTATACGAGACGGGCTACGTCGATGAGAAGGCTTTCAAGGAAATTGAGGAGATGGCCAAAAAGATGGGTAAGGAGGACTTCGCCTTCGCCTGGATCCTTGACAGGTTTAAAGAGGAGCGCGAGCGCGGCGTCACCATCGAGGCCACACACGTGGGCTTCGAAACCAGCAAGCTGTTCATAACCATCATCGATCTGCCGGGCCACCGCGACTTCGTGAAAAACATGATCGTAGGCGCCAGCCAGGCAGACGCCGCCCTCTTCGTCATATCGGCGCGCCCGGGCGAGTTCGAGGCGGCCATCGGCCCCCAGGGGCAGGGCAGGGAGCACCTCTTCCTCATCAGAACCCTCGGCATTCAGCAACTGGTCGTCGCGGTAAACAAGATGGACGTGGTGAACTACGACCAGAAGAGGTATGAACAAGTCAAGGCCGAGGTGTCGAAGTTGATGAAGTTGCTTGGCTACGATCCAAGCAAAGTTCACTTCATACCGGTTAGCGCGGCAAAAGGCGACAACGTAAAATCGAAGTCCCCCAACACGCCGTGGTACAACGGGCCTACCCTGCTCGAGGTCCTCGACACGTTCCAGCCGCCTCCGAGGCCGACTGACAAGCCGCTTAGGATGCCGATACAAGACGTCTTCACAGTAACCGGCGCAGGCACCGTAGTCGTCGGCCGCGTGGAAACCGGCGTGTTGAAGGCAGGCGATAAAGTGGTCGTGGTGCCCCCGGCGAAGGTCGGCGACGTTAGGTCAATAGAGACGCACCACATGAAGCTTGAGCAAGCCCAGCCGGGCGACAACGTGGGCGTAAACGTGAGGGGTATCGGTAAGGAGGATGTGAAGCGTGGCGACGTGTTGGGTAGAGCCGACAACATACCCACTGTGGCTGAGGAGATCGTGGCGCGCATCGTGGTGTTGTGGCACCCGACCGCCATCGGGCCCGGCTACGCGCCGGTTATGCACATACACACAGCCACCGTGCCCGTCCAGATCACAGAGCTGATCAGCAAGCTGGATCCGCGCACCGGCCAGGCGGTGGAGCAGAAGCCGCAGTTCATCAAGCAAGGCGACGTCGCGCTCGTGAAGATAAAGCCCCTGAAGCCCGTCGTGGCTGAGAAGTTCAGCGACTTCCCGGCGCTTGGCCGCTTCGCCCTCCGCGACATGGGCCGCACAATTGCCGCCGGCCAGATAATCGAGGTGAAGCCTGCGCAGGTGCAGATAAAGTAACGGCTTTTTGCCGTTAGTCTCTTTCTTCTTTAATTAGTTTGGGGGTTGTCCCGCCGTGGTGGGTCAATCTTTGATCTACTGTTATTAGAAGCGGCGCTGGTACTGATACGCCGGTTATCAGCGCCTCTGTCTCGTCTAGAGTTCTAAGAGGTCTTGGGTCGTCTAGATGTTCTGCCACTGACGTTACGTACTTAAGGTCGTTTGGGTTGATCATCCGTTTGAATATCTGGGTCATTGCTTGAGAGGCTACGTCTTGATCCAACTTGGCTGGTCTCTGTGTTATGAGGCAGAGGCCCAGCCCGAATTTTCTGCCTTCTCTGGCTATTTTCGCGACGTAGCTTCTGCTGACGGCGGGCGCCGCGGCGGGGGCGAAGTTGTGGGCCTCCTCTACCACTATGAAGGTGGTGAGGTTTTTTCTCTGGGTGGCGGCCCGGTAGAGCTGGTCTAGGAGGACCGCTAGGAATATCTGCTGGTCGAGGGTGTCCAGTCCAGACACGTCGAAGATGTGGATGGCAGGTGTGGTGGTGTAGGTGTGGGGGTCTATTAGCTTGAGGGGCTCGCCTTGGTAGGCGTCTCCGTATCTAGTGAGGAACAGGGGGCTTGCGTAGAGGAGGGATCTCAGCCGGCCCTCCAGCCCGCGTAGGGCCATCTCGCCGGCGTAGCCGGGGGGCGCGGCGTGTTTTCCGCCTTCTATGACCTCTCTTATGAGCTCCTCCGCCGTGGTGAGGGGTTGCCTCTCGCCGTAGCTGGTGGCGGTCTGCCACCCCTCCTCGAGGATCCTCCTCTGGGCGTCGGTGAGCCCGTAGAGGGTGTCCAGTATCTTCTCCAGGGTGCGTAGGGGGAGGCTTCTGGGGTTTACGCCCACCCTGGTGTACGCGCGGGGTCTGCCGTATCTGCGCCTGAAGGCGTCGTCCACCGGCTCCACGTCTACCTTCCCCACTACGTAGATCCTGGTTTTCTCGGCGACTGCGGCGCCCTCCTCCCTGAGGGGGATCGACATGGCTGAGTACTCGCCGTGTGGGTCTACGACTAGTATGGGTATGCTTAACATGCTTAGCCTCTCTATTATGACGCCGGCTAGCCAGCTTTTGCCTGCGCCTGTGCTGGCGAGTATGGCGCAGTGGTGTGTGACGAGCTTCTCGGCGTCTATCTTGGCGTCTATCTCGGTGCCTCTAACCTTGCCTATGGTGATGTATGTGCCCTCCTCCGGCGGCGAGAAGAACTCCTCCAGCTCCTGCTCCGTGGTTTTGTAGACGTATGTCAGAGGCTTCACGGGCTTCTGGGGTCTGTAGATCTTCCGCCCCCTCCTGGCGCCCAGCACCACGGCCTTGGCCTCGGTGTAGTAGAGGGCCTCCTCTATGCCGAGGGTTTCCTTGATCTCCTTCACGGTTTCCTCCACGTCGAATTGCGCGATGAGGCGGGGGTCGGTGGCGGCGTTTCTGTACCTAAGCGCCGCCACCCGGGAGATCACACGCATTCCGTCTATCTCGGTGGCGACGAAGGAGCCCACGTCGAGCTCCACGCCTCGGAAGGGCTTGAATATGTAATGATATATAGAAGGCGCTTTGATGACTACCCCTATCCGCTCCACCTATCTGTGTGTGTGGCGTAATTTAAGCCCAAGGCGCGTTAGGATGTAATTTTCTTCACAGCGTCAATTAAGGGGGCGGGGTCCGTTATGTACGTGTGGCCGTTTCTGTCTATTATCTCGGCTCTGTCTTCGTATATATGTACGGTGTAGAGGGGCGGGTCTACCCTCACGAAGTGCTCCACTGGAAAGGCCCTCCTGACGAAGCCGTCTGCGTCGACGTATATCTTTACGAGGTGGTCTTCGTGTTGCACCACGGCCTCGTGGAGGCCTCCGACGGGCTCCTTCTCGGTCTTCAGCTGGATGTTGAGCTCCTTGCCGCATACGGGGCATCTGAACTTAGCCACATAGTTAATGGGGCGGTTTTTAAAGTAGTCTTACGGCGAGTCTGGGGTCTAGCCGCCCTTCTTTGTACTCGTGGTAGTTGAGGATGGGGGTTTTTACCCTGTCTAGGTCGTCTATCCCTATGCGGGGGCATGCAGTGTTTATGACTAGGTCGAACTGCAAGTCGTCGATGTAGTCTGGGGATGCCTCGTCTAGGACGACGACGGTCATGCCCATGGCCGCTAGATTCCTCGCCTTTTCGTCTTGTCTCTGGCCGGGTTTCGTGGTGAGCAACACGGCGACGCGGCGCGGCGTGGCTAGGTGCGCCCGGGCCTTCAGCTTCATCAACCTGGCGAAGTCGGGCTCTACATCTCTCACCTCGCCGCGGAACGGATCTATCTGATACACCTTGGCCTCGGGGTAGAAGAACTTTATGGTGAGCGGATAGAAGAGGCCTGTGGCCACGACATATGCTGCGGGGCCCGGCGGCTCGCCCACCCAGCATCCTGTGATGGGCTCCTTTGCGAGGGGGAGCCCGGTCTCGGCGTGGAGCTTCTCCGCGATTCTTCGATACGGCACAGGGAAGTATATCCTGCCCTCCTCCGCCGGCTTGGGCAACTGTGGAGGGGGCTTGTAGTAGACGGGTATGAAGTACACCTCCGCGTCCTCTCTCCTCAGCCGGTAGAGGTCTGTATCCAGCCTCTCGACGGTGGCCCCTAGGTTTCGCTGGAGGAGGTGCGCTATGTTGGGGGGCACCCCGTGGCCGAGGTGGAAGATGCGCCGGTAGGCGGGGTCCAGCCTCACGTCGCAGGACCCCCAGACGGGCCGCCCGGACACGGCGGCTCCGGTTTTCTCGGCTATCTCCACCGCCACCCACTTGAACCCGGGCGGCGCCTCTATTAGGGTGTCTGGGCCGGCCTGCCAGGCGAGGGGGTGTACCTCAACTGTGTCCACGCCGCTCTTCTTGTTTGCCATTTATAACCGCTTCCAGCGCCCTTCTCAGCTCCTCTCTGCGTTCTTTGAGGGCTTGGTAGTATTTCTCGAACTCCGCCTTGATTTCGGGCACGAGGTTTTTGGGGGAGATGCCGTCTTTGACTATGCTCTGGAGGGCTTTTTCCATTCTTGCGCGTACGGTGGGCTCTATGAGCTCTGGGGCGTATTTAAACAGCGCGGTGGCCAGCGCGATGCCTAGTTCGGTTGGTATACACTTCCCCCTCTGCATCTTCATGTAGCCTCTCTTGACGTTTGTGTAGATGTGGTCTTGCATGGTGGCGTCTGTGCCTATGCCGTGTTTCCTCATGAGCGCCAGCAACTCAGATTCAGTCATCTGAGGAGGGGGCTCAGTTTCTCTCTCCACGACTTCTACCTTGACGGCGCGTGCAACGTCTCCCACGTCTACCCGCGGGAGGGGCTTCTCTGACTGGCGCTCCCAGGGGTATATACGCCAGTATCCCTCGTCCAGCGTCTTCTGGCCCTCGGCCTCCAGCTGTATCTTGCCAAAGTCGGCCACTATCTTCTGCTTCTCAACTAACGCGGGTGGGCTGAGGGTGGCTAAGAAGTGGCGCACCACGAAGTCGTATATGGCCCATGCGTGGTAGCCCGCCTTGCCGAAGGTCCTGTATATCTCGGCCTTGGTTGCGGCTTTTGTGGGGTAGATGGGCGGGTGGGCCCCGTCGTCTGAGTCGCCTCTGGTGGGCCTGAACCCTCGCCTAAGTAATTCCTCTGCGTAGTCTCCGTGTTCTGCTGCGGCGAGCTCCTGCAGAACCTCGCGGAGGTCGAGCGTCGGCGGGTATATGGTGGTCTCCGTCCTTGGGTACGATATGTAGCCGGCGCGGTACAGCTCCTCCGCCACGTCCAGCGTCTTCTTGGAGTTTATGCCAAGCCACCTGCTGGCTCTCCGCTCCAGCTCGACGGTGTCCAGGGGGTCCGGCGGCTGGACGTGGTGCGGCTTGTAGATAGCCGCTTTGACCACCCCCTGTCTGATGGCCGTAGCTACCGCCTCGGCTTCTTTCCGCGTCTTGAACCTAATGTCGGCAGACATCTCGATTTTGTTGCCGCCTATCTCCACCAGCGCCTTGATTACGTAGTATTTCTCTGGTTTGAAGTTTCTCCGTTCAAGCTCTCTGGCTACCACCATCCCGAGGACGGGGGTTTGGCAGGGCCCATAGCTCAAGAACTGTCCTTTCTGTAGGGAGTTTTTCACGGTGAGGGTGAGGAAGCGTGTAAACACGGCGCCGAGGGTTAGGTCTATCTGCATCCTCGTGAAGACCTTTTCCGCCTGTTTGAGGTCTAGCCTCGTGGGTTTCTGAAATGCCGCTCTTATGTCTTTATACGTGACTGCGTTGAAGCGGACCCGGTACATCTTCGCGCGTCTGTTGACTAGCCTCACGGCAAGCGCCGCCTCATACGCTATCGCCTCCCCCTCGACGTCGGCGTCTAGCGCCAGGTAGACCTCCTCTGCCTTATACGCCAGCGACCTAAGCGCCTTGAGGTAGGGAAGCGTCTCGCCTCTAGCCACCAACAGGGGGGGTGTCTGGAAAAGCTCCTCCGGGGGGAGCCACGTCCATATGTTCTGCCTCGCCGCGAAGTCGAAATCCATCAGATGCCCGCTGAGGCCCAGCGCGGCTGCCTCTCTGCCGTTGTATCTAAAGTAGTACGTGGCCACCCCGTAAATCTTCTGCAACCTGTAGGTGCCGCCCAAATATTTAGCGATTGCCTGCGCCACGGAGCGCTTCTCAGCCACCATAAGGATCACAGATGGAGAGGTGCCGAGTTATTTAAATCAAAACCTTTTTATAAGTGGGCGTGGGGTGGCATATGGCCGTGGATGATAAGGAGCAGGACAAGCCTCTTAAGAGGCCTCCGCCTCCGCGTCAGCAGCCTCCACAGCCTCTGCCGCAGCCTCCGCCTCCCCCTCCGCCTCAGTATCAGCAACCTCTGCCTCCGCCGCCTCCGCCTGCGCCGTACCCAATGCCTCCTGCCACTGTTAGGACTCAGCGGTCTGTGCCGCCGCCTCAGTACCAGCCTCCGCCTCCCCCTCCACCCCTTGTCCCGCAACCTCAGCAGGAGGCTCCACCTGTTAGGAAGCCTCTGAAGCAGACCGGCGTGGAGAAGACTCAGCCGTTGCCCCTCGTCGGCATGGTGGTGGCTTTGATGGCGGCTTTGATGGGCATAATCACCGCGGTTTTATCCATGTTCAACGAGGCGCTCAGCATCCCTCTGCTTGCCGTTGCTATTGCGGGCACAAATGCGGCGCTTATCGTCGTGGCGATGGCCATCTGGAGGCTGTTAACGCGGAGGTGAAGAACTCCGCGGTCTTCTCCGCGGCCTCCTCTAGGTGGCTAACAATCAGCGACCCAGTCAACACATCTTTTAACTCGTTCCAGAGCTCAGGCTCCGCGTAGCGTCTGTCGAGAAACACCAACACGCCCCTGTCTTCGGGGCTTCTGAACAGCCTGCCTATTGCCTGGCGTGTGCTCACGACGGCGTGGTAGAGGTACACAGCGCTCCACGCTCTTTCCCTCAGCCTGGGCCTCAGCAACTCCACCCTTCTGTCGAGGTAGGGGGAGGGCTCGGGGTAGGGGACCCCCACCACCACGACTGTGGATAGGAGGTTTTTTCCGTCTTTTACATACTCTATGCCTTCGACGTATCTGCCCCTCGCCACGGCGCCGATGAAGAACTTTTCCGGTAGGTTTTCCCAATCCACCTCCTGGGGCCCCTCGTACCAGTGTGGTATGGAGATCTTGAGGTATTTCCGCACCCCCTTCATGACGTCGTAGGAGGGGAACATGGCCAACACGCCGCCTGGCGACAGGTTAATCGCAGTTGCAAGGCGTTCGGCTATCCGAAGGTACATCTCTTCGGTCCTCTCCTCGAACTTTGTGGTGACCCCCACGTCGATTACGGAGAGGTAGTTGTGCCGGGGGATGAAGTCTGAGAATGATATGTCCAGCTTGACGAAGTCGGAAAGGGCGAGGCTCTCGGCGAATATCGATATGGGCAAGGTGCCGCTGATATAGACCACGTTTTTGACCCCCCTCAGCGACTCCTTAATAAGCGCTATGGGGTCCAGTGGGTAGAGGGCGAGCGTCTTAGCCAAGTTCTCGCCTCTTACCTCCGCGTAGTATCTCAGCCTGCCTCTTAGGGCGTCCCGTAGCTCTTTAACCAAGAGCAGGGGGGTGTAGGGGTTGACCTTCTCCTCGGTTTTTCTCTTGGTGATCTCCCATATGGCGTTTTCGAGGTCTAGATCCGCCACAAGCCCCAAGACATCCCCCACGTCTACGGCGCCGGCGCTTCTCTTTATAAATGTCAAAAGCCGGTAGATTTTGGCGGCTTCGTCAAGGAAGCCGTATTTCTTCGCCTCTTTATATGCGGTCCGCAGATCGCCTTCAGACAGGACGATGCTGTGGAGCTGGGTCACGGCGTCAAACAGCGAGTGGGCTTCGTCTATTATAACCACGCGGCCTTTGAGATCTGCGTGTTCTCTCCCAAAGACGTAGTAGTACGTAGATATTACGAGCTTGGCGCCGCTCATCTTCTGCCTGGCGTATTCGTAGGGGCAACTCTGGGAGGCACAGAGAAATTTAACGTACGTAGACACGGACCTAAGCGGTGCCTGAACCTCCCTCGGGGGGTAGTAGGCGCATCTCCCCATTCTCTTTAAGAGGCTACACTCAGCCAGAAACTCCAGGTAGTCGAGTTTCTTTAATGAGGAGTAGCAACACATGTCTTGTCGACTCTTAATAACAACGTAGTCCAGATCAACGCCGCGGTTCAAGATCTTCGACAGCTCCCTCACGGGGGGCTCCAGCTCCGCCCTAGTCCTCACCACGTAGTGCACCGACGTTTCTGTATCGAGCAGGTAGCGTAGGGCTGCTGTCAACACCGCCGCGGTCTTGCCGAGACCAGTCGGCGCGTTGATCAACACAGGCTTCTCCTCTAGAAGCCCGCGGTAGACTGCGTCGTGCACCTCCTTCTGAAAGGGCCTAAAGCCGCGATAGGGGAAGAGTTCCACAATTTATATAGCACATATATATTCCTCTTTGATGTTCCACGTCGCCACGCCCAACGACATAGTGTCCGGCAGGTCGACAGACGTCTATTTCACGCGGACCGTGGAAGTTCTGAAAAACGCAGGGTTGGAAGACGTGAAGGTCCGTGCGGAGTTCCACGTCTCCTCCCTCCCCAAGGATTATAGATGGGCCGTGTTCACCGGGCTGAAGGAGGTGGTGGAGGTTTTGAAGAGTAGGCGGGTTACCCTCTACGCGTTGCCCGAGGGCACGGTGTTTTACGAGAACGACCCGGTGCTGGTGATAGAGGGCCCCTACCTGGAGTTTGCCGTGTTGGAAACTGCTGTTCTCGGCATTTTGCGCCACTATTCAAGCATATCTACTAAGGCTGCGCGCGTCAAGAAGCTCGTCGGCGACAAGACCTGTCTCTTCTTCGGCGCCCGTGCCCTCCACCCGGCGGTTCAGCCCATGGCCGACCGGGCGGCGTATATAGGCGGGTGCGACGGCGTCGCCACGGTGCTCGGCGCGGAAATGATGGGGATAAAGCCGTCGGGCACCATGCCCCACGCCCTTATGATAATCTTCAGGGCGGTGGCGGGGGACCACACCCTGGCGTGGGTGTGGTTCGACAGAGCCGTCTCGGCTGACGTGCCCCGCATTGTGCTGGCGGACACGTTTTTAGATGAGAGAGAAGAGGCGATGCTCGCCGCTAAGCTCCTCGGCAAGAGGCTCTACGGCGTAAGGCTAGACACCCCCGGTAGCAGACGGGGCAACATGCGCAGGATCGCCGAAGAGGTGAGGTGGACGCTGGATCTCCACGGCTACAAACACGTGAAGATCTTCGTCAGCGGCGGGCTGGACGAGCCCCAGATAGCGGCGTTGAGAGACTTGGCGGACGGCTTCGGCGTGGGGACCTCCATCGCCTTCCCCCCATCAGTGGACCTCGCCATGGACATCGTGGAGGTTGAGGTAAACGGGAGGTGGGTCCCCATCACCAAGAGGGGGAAGCTACCAGGTTTCAAGCAGGTGTATAAATGCGGGGTAAAACACGTGGTTGCTAGATGGGACGAGCCCGCGCCCTGCGGCGAGCCGCTTCTGATCAAGTGGATGGAAGACGGCAAGGTCGTGAAGGAGCTACCCCACGAAAGGGAGATCAGGGAATATGTGCTGAGTCAGCTGAAGGAGCTTGAGCTATAGCCTCTCCACGGGCTTTAGGAGTAGGCTGTAGGTGGCTTCGCCCGTGTATACCTTTGTATATAGGTTCAGCAAGCGCCTCCCAAGTAGCTTGACAAGCCACCTTCTAGTCCCCAGGGTTTTGGCCATGCGTGACAGTAGCCTGGATTTTTTGATCTCCTCCACGTAGGGCCGGATCATCTCTCTGTATATTCCGAAGGCGTGTTTCTCTTTTCCGTAGATCTTCAACGCGGCGTATGCGGCGACGGCCGCCGCGGCGCCTGTGGAGACGGCGTAGTAGATCCCCTCGCCGGTGGTGGCGTCCACGAGGCCGGCGGCTTCCCCTGCGAGAAGCACGTTTCGGTTGCCCACTCCGGCGACGTGGCCGAGGGAGAGCGGGTGGCCCAGCACGTTTCCTGCCTTGTAGCCTGCTTTTTCTGCGTAGTCGATGACCAGCCTCCTCATGTCGATCCAGGCGCCCCAGCCCACGCCTGCGCCTATGTTAGCCCCCTCGCCTAACGGGAACACCCAGGCGTAACCCACCTTTTTTGTGGCGTTGATCACCACGTCGAAATCTATGACGCAGTTGTCGGAGGGAGGCCCCTTCGCTATCGTCATGTAGGCAATTGCGTGGGTTCTGTGACCCTGGTAGTTCGCAATGCCGATAGATCTGGCCACGGTGCTTGTGGCCCCGTCGGCCCCTATGATGACTCTGCCTTGATACTCCCCGGATTTACCAACAACGGTGTTGCCGTTTACAGAGACCACCTGGTCTTTTACGAAGTCCCCCCCGCTTTGTTTCAGCAACGCGTAGTCGAAGTCCGGCCGTCTCGTGACTAGGATGGGCTCCTTCCGCAGGACGTATTTATAGCCCGCGGCGCGGGTTTCTATGGTCTTACAAGCGCCGTATACAGGGTACTCAACTCCCAAGCGCTCCAACAGCTTCCATGTGCGGGGGGTTAGGCCACCGCCGCACGGCTTCTCCCGCGGGGGCTGAAGCCTGTCGACGACTAAGACCTTGAGCCCTAGCCTATTGGCGACCAGAGCAGCGGTTGAGCCGGCGGGCCCCGCGCCTACCACCACCAAGTCGTACATATTTGCGCCTTCCGAGAGACGGTAAAATATTTTACTGAGACGCCAGGCGGCTCTGGTGTGGGAGCGGCCTGAGTGGTTTGAGGTGAAGTTCAAGTGCATAGCCTGCGGCGTCTGTTGCATAGGCACAGAAATGGAGTTGTTGGCCGAGGACATAGGAAGGATCACCGCGCGGGGGTACAAGATGGAGGATTTCGTAGCGGAGAAAGACGGCGTGTATCGACTGAAGAACGTGGATGGACACTGCGTCTTTTACGACCCTCAGACTAGGATGTGTAAGATCTACGACATAAGGCCTGTGGGTTGCCGCATGTATCCTCTCGTCTACGACGGCAGATCTGTAACTGTGGACAAGACGTGTCCCACGTGGGACACCGTGCCGCGGAGCGAGATCAAGCGCCTGGGCCCCTACGTCCTCCGGTTTCTGGAGGACGTGAAGTTGACTAAGATAAAGATTAGGCTAAGGTCTTGACGTCTTTTGAGGTGACAATGGGCACCCCCAGCGATGCCGCCAGCTTCTCCGCTTCCTCAAACGGCATGGCCTCGAGGTGGTCGCCCAGCGCCTCGATTATAACCACGGCGGGGGGGACGCCGGCGGCTTGGGCTAGTAAGATGGACAGCTCAGTGTGTCCCCACCGCGTGCCCGCGCGAGCGCCCAACACGGGCACGTGGCCCGGCATGTAGAAGCTCCTCCTGAACTCGTGGTAGGCGGTCTCCGGGTTCTTCAGGGCGAGCTCCACAACCCGCGCAAGTTCTCTAATAGTCAGCGCCTTGTCGGTGTCTCTAACCCCCGTTTTGGTCTTGACGTGGTTGACGTAGCCCATGAAGGCCGGCTCATCTCCGTAGGGCGCCTTCGTTGAGAAGCCCAGCCTTCTGTAGACGTCGCTTAGAAACGTGAGCCCCAGCAATTCGCCGATTTCTTTCGTCGTGGCGAAGCAGAGGAGGCCCCCTGCGTTTTTCCGAAGCCACCTCACCAGCTGGGGAGTTACGGCGTCTGCACGGACCACGAAGTCTATCTCAGCCTCTCTATCGTCTCCGTCGTATAGCATGACAAGACCGCCTCTTTTGAGGGCTTGGATGGCTGTTTCAAGAGTGTTCACAGTCAACACGTGTTGTAGGGTATTATATTTTTTGTGAACTACTGTTTACAGTTGATTTTATATGTGAGGACGACCTCCCGGCCGCATTCGCAGAGTTTTATAGAGATTAGGCTGAGGGAGAAGGGGGCTTCCTCTGTGGTGGAGTAGCCCTCGCCGTCTATAAGCGAGACGCCGTTTCCAAAGACATATGGCGTAATGGTCAAGATTATCTCGTCCACGAGACACCTCTTGAGAAACTCCCAGTTGGTCTTCCCCCCGCCCTCCAGAAGGACCTTCCTAACGCCGCGTTTATAAAGAGTCTGGAGCACAGTCGCTGGGTCTACAGATTCGCCATCTACCACGTGGACCTCCACGCCCCTGCTTCTCAGCTCCTCAATCTTTTCAGGGGAGGCCCGCATGGTGGTGAACACAAGGGTCGGGGCCGACGTGTCGAAGATGCGCAGATTCGGCGGGGCTCGGAGAGCGCCGTCGATCAACACACGTATGGGGTTTCTGCCCTCTACGTATCTCACCGTAAGCCTGGGGTTGTCCACGATGGCCGTGTTGGCCCCCACTATTACGGCGTCTACAGACGCCCTCAAGGCGTGGAGCCTTCTCAAGTCGTGGGGACAGGATAGACGCGAAAAGCCGGTCGCGCTGGCGATCCTCCCGTCGATAGTCGCCGCGGCGGCTAGGTAGACGTATGGCCTCATCTCACGACTTTAATGCCGACTTTGTCCACAGATCTCAAATAGTCGAGGGCCCTCGTGGCTTTGACAAAAGCGTTGTACGGCTTCTTAGCCACCCCAACGCCGGCTCTGACCTTCACGGGCAACCCCTCCACCACTTCGTGGATAGATTCGGCGCGGGGGAGGAAAACAGCCACGTTGTCTCCTCCCAAATAAAACGAAAGACAGCCCACCTCCTTACACCTCTCCGCCAGGTGGTTCAACAAGCCGAGGATCTCCACGTAGACCTCCAGCGGACCACCGCTCGTGGTGATGCCGGTGCTGTTTACGATGTCTACATGAGCCACCGCGGCTAGACCGCCGTCTTGGCCCTCGGTTTCTGCGCAGTTGAGATACGCGGCGTATGGGGTCTCCCCAGCCCCGGAGCAATGATCCACGGGCACAGGTGATTTCTTAGCCACTTTACGCACGGCGCGCGTAATCGAGGCGTTGTCTACGTTAGTTGTCAGCGCTATGAAAAAATCGTGACGGAAATGATGCGGCATGGCCCCCACGGCTGTAAACGCCTCCCACAAAGCTGCTTGAAGACGTGCCTGCGTCTTCTGTATGATGTGCTCCCGGCGGGCGCCAAGCGACTCAGTCCACTCCCGGTACCCTTTAAGGGCGATCACGGTTATCTTATGCACGGCGTTGTCAACTGCCGTGTTTTTAAAAATTTGGAGTATGTCAACAAGAGTTTACTATACGTACATTAAAGAGCTCCGCTACAGACTCCATGGTCTGTATAATACCGGTGGGCTCCTTTGAGCAACACGGCCCACACCTCCCGCCTACCGTAGATGCAGAGATCGCGCAACACGTCGCGAACGCTTTGGGGGAGAAAATAGGCGCAAGGGTCCTCCCCCCGCTGTTTTACACATGTAGCGATGAGCACAAGGGCTTCCCCCAGACAATATCGGTGTCATGCCGCCGCTTCATCCCGTATCTTGAAGACGTGGTGCGCTCAGCCGCGGAGAAATGCGGCGCGGTGATTGTGGTGGTGGGCCACGGCGGTGTGTGGGAAGCCGTCAGCATGGTGACCCAGCAGATAAATTACGCGATGGGCCCCGTAGCGTTTGCAGTCAACATATGGACATACGCGGCGCCGCGCGACCACGCCGGCACAGACGAGACAAGCATATACCTCGCGACAGGCGGAAGGCTGATAGGCGAGATGCCCGAGATATGCGAAGGCGACGTCTCCCTATTCGGCAAAATGCCCGTCCACGCCTTCTCCTCCACAGGCATCGTAGGTTGCCTAAAGCCAAGCGAGGTTTCTGCGGAAAGGGGAAGAGCACTTCTAGACAAAGCCCTTGAAAAAATGGTGAAAAAAGTCGGGGAGTTCCTTGCCCTTACTGGCCGCACCTATTCAGCGCCTCGGCAAGTTTCTTAACGGCTTCCACGAGCTCCCTCAACCCCGCTATCTGTATCGTCACAACGGCAGCACCGTTTGTAGCCACGTCGCTTTCCTCTTCCTTTAGCTGAGAAAGAATTTTCTCAAGTTCGTCCTCCTCCTCTTTCTTTTGAATTTTCTTCCTCAGAATTGACACGTAATATCAGCCGCCATAAAAGCAACTTAAAGACGGTACAGTTTCAGGAGACGGTACCGACGTCTATCAACATCACGCACTTTAACAATTCCCGTCTGCGCTGGGCGTTAACTTTCTACGCCAAGCCCTGCCGTCTCCGTAACAGCAAAGATTATATTAAACCTAGCAGGTGTTTCCGTGCAGGTATACTTCTCCCCTGTATTTAAGAACCACGTGCCCCCATACCGCCACCCGGAGGCCCCAGACCGTCTGGACCATCTGCTACAAGGCGCGCAGGCGGCAGGCGCCGTAGTAAAGGAGCCGAAGCTGAGGGAAGACGCGCGGCGGCTTATAGAGCTTGCACATGAGAAGAGCTACATAGAGCTGGTCAAGAGGCTGTGCCAAAGTGGACACGCATCTATAGACGGCGATACCTACATATCGCAGGGCACCTGCGACGCGGCGGCCCTCGCGGTTTCTGCCATAGCAGATGTCTTAGATAGGAGGGAGACGGCGCTCATCGCCGCAAGACCGCCCGGCCACCACGCGGGGTTTGCCGGCAGAGCCCTAACTGCGCCCACCCAGGGCTTCTGCATCTTCAACACCGCGGCCATAGGCGCGCTGTATATAGGCGACGGAGCCGCGGTCTTAGACGTGGATGCACACCACGGCAACGGGACCCAGGAGATACTCTACGACAAGGACCTCCTCTACGTCTCCACGCATCAACACCCCTACACCCTCTACCCCGGCACCGGCTTCCCCGAGGAGGTAGGCGTCGGCAAGGGCGAGGGCTACAACGTCAACATACCGCTACCCCCGCAGACAGGCGACGACCTCTACGTAAAAGTGGTAGACGAGGTCATAGTCCCGGTCTTGAGGCAGTACGGCCCCCGCGTCGTCATAATCTCGCTTGGGTGGGACGCCCACAGAGAGGACCCGCTGGCCGACATGAACCTAACGCTTAAGAGCTACCTCTACGTCTTCGACGCGGTGCTCAAGCTACAGACCCCCGTCGTGTTCCTCCTAGAGGGGGGCTACAACCGCGACGTAATTAAGAGGGGGACCTACGCCCTGGTGCGCTTGGTGGAACACGGCGAGTTTGCGCCGGGGGAGTCCCAGACCGAGACAGACCTCCACGCCAGGAGGAAGTTCGAGGAGGCGATGAGAGAGGTCAAGACCCACGTCGGCAGATACTGGCGTTTATAGCAACTTTTCAAGCTCCTTCCGCAGGATGGGACCTGCCTTGACCTCCGCGAACTCGTTGAGGATTGTGTCGGTACATATCAGCCTGTCGATGCAACTTCTCACTTTCTCCCTGGCGTCTCTCAGCAACTGGCAGTGGGTCACTGCGGCGTAGACCTCTGAGGCGCCTAGAGTCCTGGCGGCTCTGCAGGCGTCTACCAACGTGCCTCCCGTTGATAAGATATCGTCTACTATGGCCACTCTTTTTCCCCTCAGATCCACGTCGTGCCGTGGGAGGAGAGCGATCGCCCCGGTCTCCCTGTCTCGGTACTTTTCAAAATAGGTGTGGGGAACCCCAAGCGACTTGGCCACCGCCTCGGCTCTTTGGATAGAGCCGAAGTCGGGGCTTAAGACCACGTCAACCTCAGAAAGCCTCTCGGCGAATTCGGAGGCTGGGTATACGTTCACCAGGGAGATACGCGGGGTGTAGTCGGCGATATACGGCTTATGTACATCGAGCGCCACCAGCGCTGACACGGGGTAGCTCCCCAGAATCCTCAAGACGGTCTTGGAGCTTATGGGTTCGCCGGGCCTAAACCTCCTATCTTGCCGCGCATACGGGAGATACGGTATGAGGAGGATGATCTTCTGCACGCCTAAGTCGCTCAACGCGTCAAGCGTCAACACCAGCTTGACCAAATTGTCGTTTACGTTTGGATAAAGGCGTGTCAACACGGCGACCTCAAGCCCCACATCTTGCGGTAGGCGGACCAAAACCTCCCCGTCGGGAAAAGTCCTCTCCTCCACCTGCTTCACGGCGCCAACGCCCTCCAAGTCCGCGGCTAGGTCAAAGGCGTTTTGAAAAACCAGCACGTCCATGGCCCGTATAAAGTACCTGTTTTAAATCTGTCTATTCTCGGAGGCCCACTCCACGGCGTGTTTCAAGGTCTTCGACACGCCGCCTGTCTTCACCGCGACCACTATAATCCTGTCTGACTGCCTCCTGTATTTCTCGCCGTTGAAGTCCCCGTATATCTCCTCAATGGAGAATCCCACGCTGGACAGCATGATCCGTAGCTCACCTAGGCTGTAGAGGGTGAGCTCCAAGACCCGCTCCCCGAGATACTGCCCAGCCCTGTATATGTGTCTAGTCTCTCGTATCCGAGAGGTCACCGGGTTATAATAAGCCGTGCTTAATACCCTGTAGGGGCCGGCGGAGATCCAGAAGTTCCACACCTCGCCGAGGGAGGCATATATGTCCTCTATCTTCTCCTTGTTCGCCACGTCTATTAGGAGCCGCCCACCTGGCTTAACAACGCCGGAGAGCCACGTCAAGAGCTCCATCTCCACCTCCTCCCCAAACATCCCAAAGGTGGAGTGCATGATGTAGGCGCCGTGAAAGGCGTTACGGCGGAAAGGTAAATTCCTCACATCGGCTTGTATAACGTCGCCAAACTTTTTCGCCGTCTTCAGATATTTTATATTTACGTCGATCCCCACCACGCCGTCCCGCGGGAGGTGGGCCATATGTCTGCCGTGGCCGCACGCCACGTCAAGCACCCGCACGCCGGGCTCCGCCTTAAGCGCCCTCTGTATAAACAACGCCTCGGCTCTTGAGACCTCCTCTCCTCTGTAATGCATCATAAAATCAAGGTAAATATCATCGAAGAACTGCTCTACCCAGCTCACAGTCACGCGAGAACCCGCATATTATAACTTTCACATCAAACAGCAATGGAAGACGGGCCTATTCACGCCTGTGCACTACTAGGACATCCTTTTACCAAGCCCCCAACTACTGCTTATTCGGCAACGCCCTGAGAAGATCCTGTATGTTGCGGGCTTCTCTATGTCCAGCGGCCTTCCTCAACCTGTTCATAACGGCAAGTCCCAACCCCATCTCCTCAATCGCCGGCACAAGCCCCACGTCTACCCCTAGTCTGTCGAGGTCTCTAAGAGACTTGTAGAGGTTTTTCGCCACTTCGTATAGGTCGGCCCCCATCTGTATCACGGCGTCGGCATCTGCGCACCGCCCCATCGCGCAGAGCACGGCCACCCTCACGCCCCGCGTCTTCAGGTCCTTCGCGGCTTCTTTCAGATCGAAGTGGATTATTATCAGCGGGGTGCTCGGCGCGTAGTGTCGGTACTTCATGCCGGGCGCCAGAGCTACGTCGGCCTCGGCCAAGCCCCGGGCCACCGGCGGCACCTCTATATGGCCGAAGTATTTCTCGAGCTCCTCTACTGTGAAAGGGCCCGGCCGCAACAGAACCGGCGGCTTCTTCGTCACGTCTATTATCGTGGACTCAACGCCCAAGAAGGTGGGGCCGCCGTCGATTATGACGTCCACCTCCCCGTCTAAGTCCTCAACCACGTGAGCCGCCGTGGTGGGGCTGGGGCGGCCCGCCTTATTTGCGCTGGGCCCGGCGATGGGGGCCTCCAGCTCCCTTATGATAGCCAGCGGTATGGGGTGTGCAGGAGCTCTCACAGCCACTGTGTCGAGACCGGCGGTTACGCAACGGGACACGACGCCACGGGACCTCACCACCACCGTGATGGGCCCCGGCCACACCCGCCGCAAAACGTCCACCAGCTCGTCCGGTATGTAGCCCACGGCCTCGGCCATCTCCACGGAATTCACGTGAACAATCAGGGGGTTGTCAGGCGGCCTCCCCTTCGCCTTAAACACCTTGGCGCATCCCTCATCGCTTTGGGCATGCGTAAACAAGCCGTAGACGGTCTCGGTGGGCGCCGCCACTATGCCGCCTCTCCTCAATGCGTCGACAGCCACGCGGATAACATCCCTGTCAGGGGCGAGGGGGTCTGTACGTAGCAACAACACGAGAATCGGCGGGAGTAATATTATAAACCTTGCCCTGCACCAACTCCATGGAGCACATCACCGTGGTGGGAATGGGCAACATGGGAAAAGCCTTCGCGAGACGCGCCGCCTCCCAGGGCTTCAACGTGTTTTGGTGGAACCGCACGAGGGAGAAGGTGAGGGATGTTCCAGGCACCCCCATCTCCAAGCTGGCCGACGCCAAGGGCCTCGTGGTGGTGTTTGTCGCCGACGACAAGGCGCTCTTCGACGTGTTGCCTGAGGTGGGAGGCGACTACGTGGCTCTTTCGGGAACCTACTCGGTAGACGGCGTGAGGAGGGCTGTTGAGATGCTGACGGCCCGGGGGAGGAAGAGCTTCGCCATGCCTGTGGTGGGTAGCCCCCGCAACGTGGAGGCTGGCGACGCGATATATATCGTGGGGGCCCCAGACGACGTATACACCAAGCTGAGACTTACGCTTGAGAAATTCGGCGTACTTTTCCACGTGGGAGACAGCGTAAAGGCCGCGGCGCTGAAGCTTGCCTACAACTCGCTTCTCATATCTACGGTGGCTGTGCTGGGCGAGTCTCTCTCCCTAGCGTCTAAATACGGGGTTAAGCCCGACGTGTTTAGAGAGTTGCTGTCGCATACCGTGTTTAAAGATTTTGCCGCGCGGTATATAGACAGAATGCTAGGCGGCGGCACGCCCACATTCACGATCAGGAACGCCGCTAAGGATGTGCGTTACGCCTCGCTGGCGGCGGGAGAGGCTGAGGCAGGCAACGTGGCGATAAGTGGCGTCAAGGCTCTGTATGAGTTGCTAACGGCTATGGGATACGGAGACGAGGACTACGTAAAGGCGGGCGTGTTGGCGGGGAGGAAATGACGGTGTGGGACTACGCGTTGCTTCTCGCGGTGTCGTTAATAATGTTGATTTTCTTCATGTACATGTTCTGGAGGGAATCGCTGACGAGGGGACGGGAGAGGCCGGCCGAGGTATATACAGTGATCAAATGCGGCGACGGGGCGGAGAGAAGGAGGAAATACCAAGACGGAGACTACGTGGGGAAGCAGACGGAGGAATGCGCCGGGGGCGTCATCACAGGGATTTATAAAGAGACGCCGCAACAATAGGCGATGGAGGTATTCAAAAAATCGGTTCCCATATCAGAGGCTGTAAGACGGGGCGAGGGCCGCGTCACAGTTAGGGGCTGGGTCTACCGCAAGAGGGTGCTTAAGGAGAAGATCTTCCTGGTGCTGAGAGATTCCACCGGCATACTCCAGCTCGTCTTGCCGAGAGACAGATTCAAAAACGCCGAGGAGCTCAACCTGGAGTCCTCCCTTGTAGCCACGGGCACCTTGGTGAAGGAGCCGCGGGCGCCGGGGGGAGTTGAGCTCCACGTGGAGAGCATAGACTGGGCCTACGCCGGCGAGCCGTACCCAATCAACGAAGACGCCGCTGTTGCCGACAGCGAGTATCTGCTGGACGTGAGGCATCTATGGCTTAGAAGCAGGAAGATGCAGGCGGTTTTGAAGATAAGACACACCGTGTTTGGCGCCTTGCACGAGTACTTCAGGAAAAACGGCTTCTACGAGGTGCAGACGCCGATGTTTATAACCGCGGCCGTGGAGGGCGGCGCCACGCTTTTCAAGGTGGACTACTTCGGCCAGCCGGTTTACCTAACCCAAAGCTCCCAGTTCTACCTAGAGGCCCTCATTTTCAGCCTGGAGAAGGTCTACGTGGTGGCGCCTAGCTTCAGGGCTGAGCCCTCGAGGACTAGGAGGCATCTGACGGAGTTTTGGCACGCTGAGATGGAGATCGCTTGGGCAGACATTGAAGACGCGGCGCGGGTTGGGGAGGAGGTTATAAGCTACGTGGTGGAGAAGGTGTTGCAGGAGAGGCAGGAGGAGCTAAAGCTCCTAGGCCGCAGAACCGAGCCGCTTGAGAGGACGAAGCCGCCGTTTTACCGGGTGAGCTACGACGAGGCGATAGAGATTCTGCAGAGGAAGGGTGTGAAGATAAGCTGGGGCGACGACATAGGCGCCGACGAGGAAAGGGCGTTGACGCTGGAGTTCGACAAGCCGATAGTGCTCTACGGCTTCCCGGAGAAGCTCAAGGCCTTCTACCACAGGAACAACCCCAAGAGGCCTGAGGTCACGCTCAGTTTCGACGTACTCCTCCCCGAGGGCTATGGGGAGGTCATCGGCGGCGGCGAGAGGATATACGACGCCAAGGAGCTGGTAGACAAGATCATACGTTTTGGTTTAAACCCGGAGGACTACCAGTGGTACATCGACCTCAGGAGGTACGGCTCGGTGCCGCACTCGGGCTTCGGCCTCGGCATGGACCGCCTCACCATGTGGATCACAGGCGCGGACCACGTAAGAGACGTCGTGCCGTTTCCGCGTGACGTCAGGAGGACGCGGCCCTAAAGCCCTCATCGCGGGGACGCCCGGCGTGGGCAAGACGACGCAGTGCAGAAAACTTGCGCGGTGGCTCTCCACCCGTTGCATCACCGTGGGGGATGTCTTAGCTAAAACGCCATATGTCAGGTACATACCGGAGCTAGACACCTACGAGGTGGTGGATCTCCAAAACTCGCGGGCCTTGGTGTATATGGCCGTGGCGCCTGGCGACGTGGTGGACACACATGCGGTTGAGCTTTCGCCGGATCCGGAGGTTGTGGTTGTCCTCCGCAAGGCGCCCGACGTTTTGTATAGAGAGCTCGCCGAGAGGGGGTGGCCCTCGAAGAAGATACTAGACAACGTATGGGCTGAGATGCTGGATGTTGTTTACGTAAAGGCGGTGGAGAGATGGGGGGAGGTGGTTCAGATAGACGTGACCCGGAGAACCCCTGAGGAGACCTTTGAGGTTTTGAAGCTCTGCGTCGGAGAAAAGAGATGCAGTAGCGACGAGGTGGATTGGCTAGGCTACGCGGAGAAGACGGGTTTCCTAGATTTTATCGAGCGTCTGTCTCGCTAGTGGTGCTCCTCTTGACTGTCTTCCTCTCGACGTGGATAAGAACCCTCCAGCCTTGTTGCGTGAGTCTCTTAAGCACCCCCCTGAGAGTGTTTTTAGGCGACGCCAAAATCACGTAATACACCACGCCCCCGGAGGTGTAAAGCCTTGCGACGTAGCGCCGACCCGCCGTGTCTTCCAACACCGTGTCTAACACGTACATGTCTTTCAGCTTCGGCATGACGGCGAGGAGATCCCCCTGGATCGCCTCCAGCTCCTCCACGTACTTCACAGGCTTTGTCCCCGTCTCTCTGAGGCCGGCGATTCTGAAGTCTAGAAAAGCCACGCCGTAATCGCGGCCGGCCCTCAGAAGAGCCACAGCTCTCATATCCACAACACTGTCTGGAGGTTTAAAATCTTATCTCGTAAGCACGCCCAAGGCGGTCTCTAGTATCAACGCAGTTGGGTCCTCCAACTTAGGGCCACCCCTCCGCCCCATCTTAAGCATCTCCCCGACCGCCGCTAAACAGCCCTCGAGGTCTCTACACCTAAAAAACGGAGCACCTATCTTCTGGAGATACGCGTCTATGTAGTAATCGCCGGGGAAGTAGGAGAGGGCCGGCACGCCGAGGAGAGCCGCCTCGGTGGCCATCGTGGCTCCACCTGTGACGACGCCTGCGGAGAAGTAGGCAAGTTGCAGATGGTCAACAGCCTCGGTGAGGTTAACAACGCCGTCGATGATTTGATCCGGGTACCTAGGCACGTTGACCACCACGTAGCCCCTCCTCAGAAACTCCTCCACAAGCCTCAGCCTTAATTTGGCGAAATCCCATCTGTAGTAAGAGGCGTGGACCTCCTCCGGCCTAAACACCACGTACTCCCCCCTCCTTAGCCCAAGCCGCCTTATAACCTCCTCGTCTGGGACAAATCTAGAGATCCACATGTATTCAAACACGCTGTTAAACTCCACGACGCGTTTCGGGCAGTATGCGGCCCACGCCTCCCGAGGTATGGCGGAAGGCGCGACGAGCACCTCCGACAGAGGCAACGTCAGCCTATTCACATGCGTGGCATGTGGCGTGTCGTTGAGAATCACGATAGGTTTCCCCAGGCCAAACACGACGCGCGCGGCGTCGGGCGACGGAAAGCTCAACATGCCGTCGACCTCCTTGGCCACCTCGGCGAGTTGCCTCTGTCTCTCAATTCCAAACACCAACTTCTCATAGGGCGTTGCGCCGTATCTCCCAAAGCAGTTATGCGGAACGCCGTATATACGCAACATGTCGGCCAGGTGCATGTACTCGCGACACGCAATGGCTACCTCAACGCCGCGTCTCGCGCCCTCCTGGAAGAGTATGGCGGCGATTCTCGCCTGCTTAGGCGTAAGCGCGTCGAATAGAAACCTAGTCATGGACGTATACAAAGGCGGAGGGCCCCACCTTCTTCAAGAAGCCGTACCGCATAAACTGGACGTAGGTCCCCGCCTCAACCTTTTCGAGGAGCTTCTCACCCAAGCCTGTTTCCTCCTCCTTCTTGCCCACAGCCGCGGGCTTGATGACCCGTACCTCGACGGGGTCCACCACCCATTGGATAATAGGCGCGCCGACTTTCCTCGCCTCCTCGACGCCGAGGCTGTGGATGCGTCCATAAGCCATGCCTCCCTCAAGCGAAGTCACCTCGATGTTTGCAAGCTCCATAAGCCTCACCACAGCCCCTTGCTTGAGGTCCCGACGCGGCACGTAAACCTCAACTCGGCCCGGCCCCAGCCTATACGTCCTCTCCCCCCTCTCTCTGAAGCTGGGGTGCAGAGGCACCTTGGCCACAAGCTCCTTCTCGGTTTCGAAGACGAGCTTCACGGGGTTCGGCACATACATGTACCGGTTGGCGATGGGCTCTATCCGCTTCCTGTTGAGGGCGAATAGGTTAGAGAGAGCCACCGTTGAGTCGGAGGGCTTTATGCCCACTGTGAGGATGAGCTCCCAGATGGCCTCCGGCAGAATACCCCGGTTCCTAAGCCCCGCAAGAGTTGGGAGGGTCAAGTCGTCGTGTCTCACCTTAAGCGCCTTGAGCTTAGACTTGCTCAGCGTCGCGCCCTCGATCCTCAGCCTCCCGAAATGAATCGTAACCGGCTGCTCCCAGCCGAAGTGCTTGAATATGTACGACTGCTTCACGGTGTTTACGCTGTGTTCCTGCGCCCTCATCACGTGGGTCACGCCCATGAGGTGGTCGTCGATAGACACCGCGAAGTTGTATGTAGGCCATGCGACGTATTTGCTCCCGACCACGGGATGCGGCGTTTTCTCGGTATCGATGATCCTAAAGGCGACCCAATCCCTCACGCTGGGGTCTGGGTGGCTTAGGTCGGTCTTGATCCGCACCACGGCCTCCCCCTCGCGGAAGTCCCCCCTGAGCATCCTCTCCCAAAGCTCCAGGTTCTCCTCAGGGCTCTGGTCTCTGTGGGGACACGCCCTCTCCTCGTTTCTCAGCCTCCTCCACTCCTCGGGTCTGCACAGATCGACATATGCGGCGCCCATCTCCAACAGCCTTTTGACGTGGTCGTAGTATATCTCCATCCTAAGCGACTGGATGTACTCCTCGTCCCACGCCACCCCAAGCCACCTCAGGTCCTCGCGGATCGTCTCGTAGGCGTTCACCTCCTCCGTGACCAACGGCCGCTTGGTACGCGGATCCGTGTCCTCAAACCTCAAGATGAATTTGCCTCCGTATTTCAGCTTGTAGGCGTAGTTCAAAATAGCCGGCCTGGCGCTACCTAGGTGAAGCACGAAGTCTGGATTGGGGGCAAACCGCACCACGACGCCCCCCCTCACGTTGGGTAGCTCCGGGAGGCTCTCTACGCCGGGGCGCCTCTGCTCAACTCTCCTCTCCTCCAGCATCTCAGGCCACCTCTCTCTAAGGATCCGCACCTGCTCCTCCTGCGACATGGCGTTGACCTGCGCCACCACCTTCTCCACCACCTGCTTCACCTCCCTAGCGCGTTGCCTCAGCTCAGGCAACTCCGCCATCAACTTAGCCATGACGGCCTTCACATCGGCTTTACCGCTGTATCTAACGGCGTTGGCCAGCGCGTATTTCAATGCAAGCTCTTCAATGTTCATTGTTGGCGCCAAAGAACCGATCCACCTCCTCCAGATCTTTCAAGCTGTCTACAGACTTCCAGAAGACGTCTCTATACACCACCGCCTTGAGGCGGCGCTGTTGCGCGAGTCGGGGGAAGAGGGTCTCCTCGATGTTGCCGCGGTCTGGCAACTCCGACAATACCCTCCTCCTGAGGGCGTACACCCCGGCGTTTATGTAGAAGCC